>NZ_JAAQQT010000049.1:0-574 GCF_011742065.1 Aquabacterium sp. A08 | reverse complement strand
CATGACGCCAGACACCCACGCCGCCCCGGTCACCGACGACAACCACCTCATCGCCGAGCGCCGCGAGAAGCTCAAGGCCCTGCGCGAGGCGCAGCAGGCCGGTGCCGGCCCGGCGTTCCCGAACGACGTCAAGCCGCTGCACAAGGCGGCCGACCTGTTCGCCGAGTACGACGGCATGAGCAAGGAGATGCTGGAGCCGCTGAAAGCGCGTGCCAGCGTGGCCGGCCGCATGATGCTCAAGCGCGTGATGGGCAAGGCCAGCTTCGCCACGCTGCAGGACAGCTCCTTTGGCCCGAGCGGCGGCCGCATCCAGATCTACCTCAACCTGGAAAGCGTGGGCGCCGAGGTGCTGGAAGCCTTCAAGCACTGGGACCTGGGCGACATCGTGGCGGCCGAGGGCGTGCTGTTTAAGACCAAGATGGGCGAGCTGACCCTCCACGCGGACCAGGTGCGTCTGGTGACCAAGAGCCTGCGCCCGCTGCCGGACAAGTTCCACGGCATCCACGACCAGGAAATCAAGTACCGCCAGCGCTACGTCGACCTGATGACCGACGAGCAGGCGCGCAAGCGCTTC
>NZ_JAAQQT010000048.1:0-927 GCF_011742065.1 Aquabacterium sp. A08 | reverse complement strand
CACCAACTCACCCACTCGCGTTGTGTACCGAGGCGTTCGCCGCTCCTGCTTCATCACCCAGCGGCTGCGCTGCCCCGCGTCCCTGCCTTCCACCAACGCCGACCCCAGCTTGAGCGTGCCCTTGCCGTAGCGGTCGTTGAGCGCATCCAGCGCCGCCATCAGGCGCCCGTTGCGCACCTCCGTCACCCGCGCATCGTCCCCCAGGTCCAGCTCCTGCTGGTCCGCCGTCTTGGCCTGCAAGTCCAGCAGCATCACCCCGGCCTTGGCGTAGTTGAACCCCGGCCGGAAGATCGCCTGCAACCCGCGCAGCGCAGCGTCCGTGATCCGCAGCGTGTCCGAACTCGGCAGCCGCAAAGGCAGGGTGATGGAGCGGGCGTACTGCGCATCGTTGGGCCGAAACGGACTGGTGCGCACAAACACCAGCACCGCACCCGCCAGGCTGCCCTGACCCCGCAGCTTCTGCGCCGCCCGACTGGCAAACTCCGTCACCGCCTGCCGGAGTTCGACCAACTCGGTGACCTTCTCTCCAAAACTGCGGGTGCAGGCAATCTCCTGCTTCGGCGCGGGTTGATCGTCCAGTTCCAGGCAGGCGATGCCGTTGAGCTCACGCACCGTGCGCTCCAGCACCACCGACCAGCTGCGCTTGACGGTCGCCGGGTCCAGCCGCTTCAGGTCCAGCACGGTATGAACGCCTCCGGCCTGCAACTGCCTGGCGATGTGGTTCGCCAGCTTGGCCAGCGTCTTGCTCGACCCCATCCCGATGCAGGTCGCAATCCCGATGCCCCGCTGGATCTCCGCCTGCTTTCGTCGTGCCCGCTCCGTCGCGACCGGAATGCCCGTCATGTCCAGAAAGCACTCGTCGATGGAATAGACCTCCTGGCCACAGCCCAGCGTCTCGGCCATGGTCATCATCCGGTGGCTCATGTC
>NZ_JAAQQT010000047.1:0-237 GCF_011742065.1 Aquabacterium sp. A08 | reverse complement strand
ATGAAACCGTTGTTTGCATTGCTGACGCTGGCCTGCGCCCTGGCCGCACCGGCCAGTTGGGCCCAAGAGAAAGCCCAGGGCCCGGGGCAAAGCTGCCACGCCGCGGCGGCCGAGAAAAAGCTCGCCGGCGCCGCCAAAAACGCCTACCTGAAGAAGTGCGAGCGCGACGCGCACGCCGTCTGCACCTCGGCCGCGGCCGAGAAGAAACTGGGCGGCGCCGCCAAAAACAGCTTCACC
>NZ_JAAQQT010000007.1:0-305 GCF_011742065.1 Aquabacterium sp. A08 | reverse complement strand
CGGGTGCGGCTGGAGGCCAAGTCCATCGCCGAGAAATACCTGGAGCCGCCGCACACCACCGATTTCGCCCTGCTGTTTCTGCCCACCGAAGGCCTCTACGCCGAGGTGCTGCGCCGCCCGGGGCTGGTGGAGCTGCTGCAGCGCGAGCACCGCGTCACCCTGGCCGGCCCGACCACGCTGCTGGCCATGCTCAATGCCCTTCAAATGGGTTTTCGCACCCTGGCGCTGGAGCGGCGTTCCAGCGAGGTCTGGCAGGTGCTGGGCGCGGTGAAAACCGAATTCGGCAAGTTCGGGGACGTGCTGGC
>NZ_JAAQQT010000046.1:0-635 GCF_011742065.1 Aquabacterium sp. A08 | reverse complement strand
AGCAACGGCAAGGAAACGAAAGACCTGCGCTTGCCCACGGGGGCGCCGATCGACCCACGGGCCACCACCAACATCAACATCACCGCCAACCTGGACGCCCGTGCTGAAGGCCTGGGGCCTTTGACCATCACCAATCCGACGACGTCGGCCCAGGCAGATGCCATGCCTGCCGAAGCCAAGCAGTACGGCACCGCGGTGAATGTGTACGACGCGCAGGGCAATGCCATTCCGGTTCAGTTGTATTTTGTAAAGAATGAGCCGGTCACGGCGGATCCCACGGCCACGCCGCCCGTGGTGGGTGTGCCCGCCAACAGTTGGGAGGTGTACGCCAGCTTGGACGGCGGGCGAACGGTGATTCCGCAATCGCCCGCTTCCACCAACTACAGCTTGGGTCGGCTGGAGTTCGATGGCAGCGGGCAGCTCACCAATGTGCCTGCACTCAATTTGCAGATCACGGCCACCACGCCTGGTGTTACAGCCGACAACACGCCGAGCGAGCCGATTGCCGCACCGATCAGCTTCGATGTGGACGGCAAATCGACCATCACCCAGTTTGGGGGCAAGTTCGGGGTGTACGACTTGACCCAGAACGGCTACGCGAAAGGCGATCTGACGTCGATCGACATCGGCGAGAG
>NZ_JAAQQT010000045.1:0-589 GCF_011742065.1 Aquabacterium sp. A08 | reverse complement strand
CACTGCAAGACCTGCGACATCAAGGACCCGACGCAGAACATCGTCTGGGTCACGCCCGAGGGCGGTGGCGGGCCCAATTACGCGGGGATGTGAGGGGGACGGTTGCCCCGGTCCGCCCAGCGCCTGCGCCAAAACAGGGACCGCGCCGGCGCAGGGCCGGTGCATGGGACGGCGGGTCGGGCCGGCTTTGCACCAGTTTCATGCGGTGAACACAAAATTACCCATGAGAAACTTTGGCACGTTCCTTGCACCACCCCCAGCGTCCACAACTGCCCTTGGAGTATCCCTTGAAACAGTCTCCTTCCCTGCGCTGGCTGCTGCCCTTGGTCCTCACCGCGGGGCCGTCTGCCCTGTGGGCCCAGGCCGATGCCGCGCCCACCCTCAACGCGGGTGACACCGCCTTCATCTTCGCCTGCAGCCTGGCCGTGCTGCTGATGACCATCCCCGGTCTGGCGCTGTTTTACGGGGGCCTGGCGCGGACCAAGAACGTGCTCTCCATCCTGATGCAGGTCTTCACCGTCACCGCCCTGATGGCGGTGCTCTGGGCGCTGTTCGGCTACTCGCTCGCCTTCACCGATGGCGGCTCGGC
>NZ_JAAQQT010000707.1:56467-91493 GCF_011742065.1 Aquabacterium sp. A08 | reverse complement strand
CTCACGCCCGCAACATGTGGCGTGCCTGCTGGACATGCACGTTGTTCAGAACCGGCTCCAGCCTAGCGATGTCGGCTCGGCTCATGTTCACGGAGAAATCCCGAGCGCGGTTTTGCCACAGCTGGAGGCAGTTGAGCTGATGGCGCAGTGCAACCCGTGCCTCCTGGTGCCCCAGTTCGAAGGCACTCGCCGCTTGCATCAAGGCTTGCACAGAGCCGCCGGGAGAAGGGGTTGCGTTGTGGCCGATTGACTCGGGCGTGGGAGGGTCCAGGCTGGGCGTCAGACCGCCAGCCGGGGCCAGCCGCCAGCGGTTGTGTCCGACATGAAGGAATCCCACCTTGCGCAGATCGGCATCGGCGTGGTTGATCAGCAGGTCGAAAAGCAGGCGGCGCCAAAGCTCGCGGGCATCGTCGGGGTAGTCTGCACAGTGGATACGCATCGCATCCAGCAGATCGAAACAGCTCATGCCATCGCCCGGCGCGGCTTGCAGCAAGGTATAGGCCGACTGGTAGGGGATGCGTGCACCGTCTGGGCGGCGGTCAAACCGTTCGACCAGCACGATCGGCTCTGACACGGGATGCTTGAGCCTGTGGTCGGCCACCCGTATGCCTGCAGTCCTGGCCAACTGGGCGGTGAGCACTTCCAGCCGGGTAATGGGAAATGTATCCCGATGACTGGGGAACTTGGCGACAGCCAGCTGGCCGTTGTCTTGGAACCAGCTGCATTTGGGCCGTTCACCCCCTAGGGCGGTGGCACTGTAGAGCAACCACAACAACTGGCACAGGTCTTCTTCTTGTCGCTCGAAGGCCTGGATCGCGACGGCGATGCTTTTCAAGCCCAAGTCCCACGGCACCAAAAACCGCTCGCGCTCCAAATTGACACGAGGTGAACCTGCCGGACGAAGCCTCAGGGCTCCCAGCCGGACGCTGTCCAGCACGACCGACAGCGCATCCATGGGGCTGGGCTCGTGCCCGGCAGGAGCAAAAGCGTCCAGCAATCCGCGCGCCTGCGCCCTCCTGAAAACCTTCAAGCCAAAGCCCTGGGCTTGCGTATCCGCCATGGCCCCAAAAACATTGCGGCCATCGCCTCCGGCTGGCTGGGTCCACTGGGTCGACCGTGTCCACCGCAGGTCCGCAGACGCCGAGTAGCCACCGGGCCTCTGGAGCCAACTGTTCATGTACCGAAATGACGAGCAAGGCCCGCCGCGTGTGGTGTGCAGGCACAACTCGCCCAATGACCGGCCTTCGTGACCGATGGAGACGGCCAGACGATTGGCGATGCGGGGGCCACAGGGACCGGTGGGCAAAAACGGGCCCAAGTCTGCAGAGTGCTCGGTGGCGTGCATCACAACTCGCCCTCCTCTTGTCGGGACTGGCGCACGCGCTTGGGCAGGCGTTTGTCCTGGAGCATCAGGCCGATGCGGTCGGTCGGGGTGTCGAGGAGTCCATTGGCGCACTGGATTTCGCCCATGACAAAAAGGACGCTGATGAGGTGCTGCAGCGCGGTGCCGGGGTCACCTTTCTCCAGGCGGCGAACGGTGCTGACCGAAGCGCCTATCTGCTCGGCCAGGTCGGCTTGGCTCCAGTGACGTCGGCGGCGTGCCCGGCCTATGTTGGTGCCCAGTTGCTTGAGCGTGCGCTGGACGGGGGGGGCAAGGGGTGGGGGCATGGTGGTCTCCGTGTCAATCATTGACCAGATTGAAACGTCACGACTCCGCCCTCAGCGCCCCAACCCACCCCACAAGATCACAAAACCATGGCCCAAATTTGAATGACGAGACCGTGTGAACCATCAAATCTGAAGGGTCACATGCCCAGTGCGTTGTCGATGGCACACGCAGTCGGTGCAAGCAACCACTTGGTCAGAGCCTGTGGCGGCGAGTCGTCTGATCTGAGACCGGGCAGGTACCGGCAAGAGCCAATGTGTCCGATCCTCCAGGTCGGTTGAGCGGAACGCATCGGGAACAGACATTGACAGCCGCACCTGACGGTCAAGGCCTGCACGACACGCCGGTCATTGCCCTGCGGTGGCTTCGACAGATCCAATATCCCTGATGGTGTGCAACCGGCCACCGGCACTCGATTTACAGCACGGCCTCCAAGCCCTTGCGCTCTAGCAGGTTGAGCAGCTTGAGTGATGGTCCACTGGGGTGTTTGTCACCCAATTCCCACTTGCGCACCGTGGACGGACTGGTGTTGAGCACCGAAGCCAGCACGGTCTGGCTGAGCTTCAAGTGCTCACGCAAGTTGCGAATGCGTTGGCTGTCGTAATGCGGGATTGGCTCTAGGCACAGGGCTTCCAGTTTTTGCTGCTTTCGCTTGTCAATGAAACCCAGCCGATCCAAGTCGGATGCGGTCTCGTGCACGGCCTCTAGAATCCGACTTTTGACTGGAACCTTGACCTGGGTCTTGGCTTTAGTGTCCATGGCAAATCTCCTGCAAGCTGCCGTCTTCCACGGCGGTGTTCAATTGGATAGCGGTCAGTCCCAGCAAAGAACCCGCCAGGGTCTGCAGCGCTTCCAATTCGGTGGACGTGATGTTGGCGCGCTCGTTCTTCTCAAAGCCGTAGACAAAGAACCAACGGCTGCCTTTGCGGGTGGCCACCAACGTGCGGGCACCGCCACGCTTGCCCCGACCGGGCAACGCCACGCGCTTCTTGACCACGTCGCCGCCCAGTTCGGCGTCGATCAACCCAGCCACCATTTCGTTGACTGCAGCACACAGTGAAGCATCGGTCAGGTCTGACTTTCTCAACCATCGGCTGAAATGGCGAGTTTTGAAGACGCGTCGCATTCAATAATTGTGCCACTTGGTGGCATACATTTCAATCCTTGATCGATGCGAATATTGCTTTGCGGCGTCCACCGCCCTACGCTGAACAGAACTCATGGACCCAGTCGGGAACGAGATGGGTCTTGGTGCAGCTGGGTAGCCATCAACGCATCTACGGAAGTGCCGATCGCGAATATCTCTTTCCAGCTCAAAGCGACCTCAGAAACTCCCCCGCCATCCGCTGTGCCTGATCGTACGTCACCCGGAAGTCCAGGCGGTCGATCGCATCGAACTGCAGCTTCAACACTGCCTTGCGCTGCTCAAGCTGGCTGAGAAACGCCTCGCGGTGGCGGACCAGATATTTCCTGGCACTTTCCAGTGCATGGGGCTCACGTTCAATCACCAAAGCCAAGTCAAACAGGTCTCGCGCCGCTGCGCGATCCCCGCGGTGCCAGAGTTTCTTGGCCACGATTTCCGCAGAGGTCTCCACCCTCACCCGCCGCCCTAGCAACCGCCACAGCTCGAACGGCTCTGCGGTCAGGTTCGGCGAGGCCACAAAGTCAATCTCGCCCTCGGGCCGCAGCAGCTTGATGTACCCTGGTCCTTCGACATAGTCCTGCGTCACGGACTCGGCCACATCACTCAAGCGCGGAGAGACGAAACCCAGATACTGCGGATCGGGCACGAAAATGTCGATGTCCTTGCTGACCCGATGGCGGTGTCGAAGCATCAGCACAGTGCCACCACCAAACGTCCAGACAGGATCGCTGATGCCGTGCTGGGTGATTTCGTCGATCAGGGCATAGGCATGGCGCAGCAGGTCCTGCCAAATGCCTGGTGGCAAGTTGGAGGGCGTTTGCTCACCGGCACTCATGCCCACACCGCCCTTGGCGATTGCAAGTCATGGGCCCACTGCAGCAGATGTTTCCACAGCGTCTTTGCGGGGCAATGGGTGTGGCGTGCGATTTCTTCCACGGCACCCACGATGAGTGGCAACGGTGCTTCATCGAGCAGAGTGGCTACCTGGGGCGTGATGTTGGCCGGCAGTTGCCCCTCCACCAGCGCAGCGGCCAACGCCTCGGGTGTCAGCACGTCTTTGTAGCTCACGCTGGCCGTGCGGCTGGCCAGAGCCAAAGCGTTATCCCGCTTCGGACGTTCTGCGGCATCCATCGTCAGCCCCAGCAGGTCCAGCAGTGCGATGAGCTTGGCGGCACCCAGGTCAACGATCGTGCCGGTTTCCAGTTGGTTGATCGTCGCGCGCGACAAGCTGCTGAGCCGGGCAAGCCTGGCCTGTGACAGGCCCAGGAGCTGACGACGCTGTTTGACGAGTTGGCCTATAGACAGCAAGTTCATGGGCGAATTGGAGCACAGGCAAGATTTTAATGTCAAACATATTCGACATATTTTATAAGACCATGATCATTCAAAAGTGCCTCGGCCCTATCGCGCCCTGGGCAACTCGGCCTCGCGCACCCTTGCCGACTGCTGCAAAACGGTTGCCGGGCAGCGTGTTTTATCCGGCTCGATGGCTTTGGGCTATGGCAGACTTCCGCCTGCGTGAGGGGCTGGAAATCCCCTCGGCTTCCCGCAAGACCGACTCGCTGCTGTCAGAGAGTTGCTCGCTGAGCGCAAAGGCGCTGCGCACCCCCGAGATCGCCTCGGGCGTGACGCCTGCAGCCGCCAGATCACGCTCCCAGCGCTGGGCCACCCGGCCTGCGGCCTGGATCAGCCACTGGGCGGCCTCTGTGGCAGATGCATAGCCCATGCGCAAAGAGGCCTCCAGCAGTCGCTCGACGCTCACGGCCGTACCGCCGCGGATCTCGACCCCCATGCTGAGGGAGCCCCGGTAGCCGACCAGTGGTGTGATGTCGAAGGCTGGGGCCAGGCGCCAAGCCTCCTTGACTCGGTAGAAGGCATGGTTGCGCGGGTGGTCGTCACCGTTGCCGACCAGGGCGTTGAAGCACATGCGGCGCCATAGCTCTCGGATGTCGTTCTGCACATCGTCGCTGTGACGCGACCAGGTCCTGAGCTTGTCGGCCAGTGCCAGGTACGAGCGCGATGGGGCTCCAGCGACAGTGCCGGGCTGCAGTTGCAGCGCCGTGTGAGCGGAGGCATACAGGCGCTTGCAGGGCGCCTTGGGGTCGCCGTGTCGGTCAAAGCGCTGCACCAGGAGGACGGCCACATCGGCGACGGTCTCAAGACGAATGTCCGGGACGGTGATGTCGCACTCGCCCGCCAGGGTCATGCAGACGAATTCCTTCGCCGGCAAAAACGGCATGTCATTGCGGGCCTGCATCTTGGCGATCCAAAGGCGGCCATCGAACTCAACCGTGGCCTTGGGCCTGTCACCACCCGCGCTGGTGGCCATATCGCCCAGCATGTCCTTGATCGCCCTCGCTCTGGGCTGGCCAGCCTCCAGTTGTTCGATGTGGTACTTCAGAGCGTCGAGGCTGTGCGCCTGACTGCGAAGCTTTCTGTCTATGTCGGCGCAGGCCGCAACAGCCCCCGCTGCGTCCCCTGCGCCCAGTTCCAGAAGCTCGATCCGGGTCAGCGTCCTGTCTCGACCATGGAGGTTCTGCAAAAGGTCTTCGCCGTACCCGGCGGGGCAAGCGTCCATGACCACGCCTGGAATGCCCTCTGGAGCGTTCACAGGAACGCCATGGGCGCCCGCCATCCTCAGTGACACCGGATCCAGAGGCGTGGCCTTGGGATGCACCCTGAAGTCCGTGGAGTACAGGAAGCGCCCCCTATGGGACCCTTCGATTCGCAGCTCTCCAGCCAGGATGGGTTCGGTCTCTTCGGGCATCCACACCCAGACGGGGACCGAATTCATCGGGAACTCCCGCGCATCAGATCCCCACGGACAGTGGACGAGGCGGTGGTGGAGCCCATGAGCTTGGTGACCCCCGCCTCTGTGACCATTTCATCGCGGGCAGGGTCCAGCAGGGAATCCACCTGGCCGAGCAGCTGCAGGACATCCAGCAACCGGAAGACATTTCCGATGGACGCACCGGGGTGACCGCCCTCGATGCCCACCACAGTAGAGAGTCCAACGCCCGCGGCTGCAGCCAACTCCGGCTGGGTGTAGCCCCGTGCTTTGCGAGCGATGGCGATGCGGCGACCCAGGTCGAGCATGGCTTGCTCTACGGAAAGGGGGTAAGGCGTGCGCATGATTATGTTATTGGAACACATACCAACAGAAAATGCTCCAAAAACAACATTTATCAACCAACATCCTCTTCGACAGTCTTGCTGGCGGTGCACTCAGCGCGGTACCGCTCTGTGAAGAAGATAAAAGGGCACGTCAAAAGTCGTCGGCCGGAGCCCCCAGCTGCGCGGCCACGTCAGCTTGGCCCCATGGACGTCGGCGGCAAGCACTGCATGTGTGGATACCCAGTTGTCCGAGCGCGCGATGGACGGGCGGCGCATGGGATGAGGGCCTGGTGGACTCCGCACCGAAACGCTCACCAGATTGCATATTCGGAGCACCGCCTTCAGCACACCAACCAACACGATCGCGAGAAACATGACGCAGATCTGATCGACAGGACAGCGTGAATGATCAAATCTGGACCCTTGCACGCCGAGTAAGCAATCCAGTACGAACACGCATCGTGAAAGATGCCACCCTCACCAACTCCAGTGGTGGTGAGTAGTCTCATCTGAGACAGAGCAGGTACTGGAAAAAGCCCAACAACCCAATGTGTCGATCCCCTAGGCAGGCTGACAGGAATGCAGCGAACTCGGTGAGTAGGCACTGCGCGGCGAGCGGCCGGTCTTTGTCGCATCTCGGTCGTCCAGGCTCCAGCCGGATGGCCTATGACTGATCGGTCTAACACGAAGACGAGTCGTTTAACGACGTTGCCCGGTCTGGTGACTTCCGAGTGACCGCTATCGCGGCGACAATCGACAACCCGCTGGTCAGGCCGAGACCGTCAGACCTTAACCAATCGATCTTCGCGATTCATGGGGCGGTTCAGTGTCTGCAGCAGAGCAAAACCCAACGGCCAAGGACCGTGACCAGACTCCACATTGATGTGCCCGGCGTCGTTCAGACGCAAAAAATCGCTGCCCCATGCGCGAGCGTAGGCGCCAGCCAACCGAACGGGACAATAGGGATCGTTGCCACTGGCCACCAAGATACTTGGATAGGGCAAGGGCTGGTAAGGCACAGGAGCAAAATCGGCTAACACACCTCGGCGTTCTGGGTCTGCCGGCGCTACCAACAATGCCGCATGGATACGATGATGCACGTCGCAAGGCAGATGAGTCACAGTAATGCAGCCTAGGCTGTGCGCTGCCAGCACCACTGGCCCATCCACCGCCTCGATCGTTTCGCGCAAGCGCTCTACCCAGGCCCGTCGCAAGGGCGACACCCAGTTGTCCTGCACCACCCGTCGCGCGCCGGGAATGGCGTCGGCCCACAGCGTTTGCCAATGGCCAGGGCCGGAGTCCCTCCAACCGGGCACGATGACGACGGTGGGCTGGTTCATGGCCCCCACCTTCAACGGTTGGGTTGCGACGTCAGCCGCAAGTAGGGGCGCACCGCCCGGTAGCCCTGGGGAAAACACTGGGCAATTTCCTCGGGGTCTTGCAGGCTGGGAACGATGACCACATCCTGCCCCTGCTGCCAATTGGCAGGCGTGGCCACCTTGTGGCTGTCAGTAAGCTGCAACGAATCGATGAGCCTAAGGATTTCGTCAAAGTTGCGCCCGGTACTGGCCGGATAGGTCAACGTGGCGCGGATGACTTTTTTGGGATCGATTACGAACACGCTGCGCACCGTGGCGGTGGCCAACGCCTTGGGGTGGATCATGTCATACAGCGTGGCCACCTGACGGTCGACATCGGCAAGGATGGGGAAATCCACCGTGACCTGCTGCGTTTCATTGATGTCCAGCACCCAGCGATCGTGGGATTCGAGGGGGTCCACACTGACCGCGATGGGTTTGACCTGACGGCGTGCAAACTCGACCGAGAGCGCGGCCGTCTTGCCAAGCTCGGTGGTACAAACCGGCGTGAAGTCGGCGGGGTGAGAGAACAAGACCACCCAGTGCGGGCCAGCCCACTCATGAAAATGGATAGGACCTTGGGTGGATTGCTGGACAAAATCGGGCGCGGTGTCGCCGAGGCGCAAAGTGGTCATGGTTTCAATCAGTGGCCTGCTTAAAATCTGATTGTCTGGACCTTGCGGCTACGGGGCAAAGGATGAATTCGTGCATGCATATGCTTTTTTTAAGGAATGCGTGCCGCACCCTCGAAGGAACACGGACGCTCGCGGACAGGTCCAGAGGGCCCAGGCACGGGCCCAGATGGCTAGATCTGTAAGCGTCAGACTTCCAGATTTGTTAGCGCCGGGCGCTGAGGTTTCGCACGACGGCGATGAAACGATCCACCTCTTCACAGGTGTTGTAAAACGCCAGCGAAGGTCTCACCGTGGTTTCCAAACCAAAACGACGCAAAATCGGTTGGGCGCAATGGTGTCCAGTTCGTACCGCGATGCCCTCCCTGTTGAGCGCCTGCCCCACCTCGTCTGTCGAATATCCTGCCAGCACAAATGACAGCACACTGGCTTTGTCAGCTGCCGTCCCCACCAAACGCACGCCGGGTATGGGCTTGAGCTGCGCCGTGGCGTATTCCAGCAACACGTGCTCGTAAGCGCCGATGTTTTCGATGCCAATTTGCTCCACGTACTCCAGTGCAGCACCCAGACCCACCGCATCGGCAATGTTCCCCGTGCCCGCCTCAAACCGGGTCGGTGGACTGTGGTACACGGTTTTATCGAAGGTGACGTCGGCAATCATGTTGCCCCCACCTTGCCAGGGTGGCATGTCTTCCAGAATGGCGCGTTTGCCGTAGACCACGCCAATGCCAGTAGGGCCAAAAATCTTATGTCCTGAAAACACGAAAAAATCGGCGTCAATCGACTGCACATCCACCCGCATGTGGGACACGGACTGAGCGCCATCGACCAGCGCCTTGGCACCCGCCGCATGCGCCAGCGCCACGATCTCGCGCACCGGCACCACCGTACCCAACGCGTTGCTCACCTGCGTGACGGATACGATTTTGGTACGCGGCGACAGCAGCTTCTGGTACTCGCTCAAAATCACCTGGCCCGTGTCGTCGACCGGGATCACCTTGAGCGTTGCGCCTTTTTGCATCGCCAGCTGCTGCCAGGGCACGATGTTGGCGTGGTGTTCAAGGTGACTGACAATGATCTCGTCGCCCGCACCCACGTTCTGCACGCCCCAGGTCTTGGCCACCAGGTTGATGGCTTCGGTGGTACCGCGTACAAAGATGACCTCTTCGGTACTTCCTGCGTTGATGAAGCGGCGCACGGTCTCGCGCGCCTTCTCGTAAGCGTCCGTTGCCCGAGCGGCCAGTTCGTGGGCCGCACGATGAATGTTCGAGTTTTCGTGCTCGTAAAAGTACGCAATGCGGTCGATGACGGCTTGTGGCTTCTGGGTGGTGGCCGCGTTGTCAAACCACACCAAGGGCTTGCCGTTGACCCGTTCCCGCAGGATCGGGAAGTCGCGGCGCACAGCGTTCAAATCGAACGCTGGACGGGTTGCGGCTGGCACAGGCGCCAGGGCCGACACTTCGCGGCGCTCGTTGCCAGGCAGCCCCGCCACGTCAGGGCTCAGAAAATAGTAGCCGCTGCCCACGCCTGGCAACCCAGAGGCTACAGGCGCACGGTTGAGCGACAGTTCGGCCCCCAGCAATTGGCGCAAGGCCGCATCACCTGGCAAGCCAAACGACTCGGCCGTGGGCACACCCAGGGCATGGCTGCCGAGGCGACCGTCGTAACCGGGCGCCGCTTCCAGCGCATGGTCGGGTACACCATTGGCAGCAGGCGCATGGGGCACCAGCGCTGGCGCAGACGCAACTGCGTTGAGTGGCGTTTGCGGCGAGGTAGGTGCCAAGTTGCTACCGGGCAAGGCACCCACCACGGGCACCGCAGCCGGTGTGGACGGCCCGAAACTGCCGGGCGGCAAGCTCAAACCAGCAGGTTGGGGGTTGGCCGGTACCGGCACACCACCCACGGCCGAAGTGGCCTGTAAGCCCCCCGCGCTACCGGGCGCCGGACCAGGCAAGGCCGCGAACATCTGGCTGGCCAGCCGCGCCAGGTCGGCGGGGTTGGGCAGTCCAGTGGGCACGCTGGCGCCTGCCGCTGAAAGTTGGTCAGACATGGGTTGTCCGCCTTGTCACTTGTAGGTATCGGGGTAGTCGTGGAATTTGCCGATCTCGACATCTTCCAGCACTGCCAGCGCGTCTGCCGTTTGCACCGCAAGTGAGCAGTACAAACTGATCAGGTACGACGCAATGGCGCTGCGGTTGATGCCCATGAAACGCACCGACAGGCCCGGGCTCTGTTCACCGGGGAGGCCCGGCTGGTAGAGACCGACCACACCCTGACGCTTTTCGCCCACGCGCAGCAACAGGATTTTGGTCTTGCCATCGGCCACCGGCACCTTGTCCGATGGAATCAGTGGAATCCCACGCCAGGTCAGGAACTGGCTGCCAAACAGGCTCACCGTTGGCGGGGGCACGCCGCGGCGGGTGCACTCACGGCCAAAGGCAGCAATGGCCAGCGGGTGGGTCAGGAAGAAGGCAGGTTCTTTCCAGACCTTGGTCAGGAGTTCGTCCAGGTCGTCGGGCGTGGGCGCCCCGGTCAACGGGTAGGTGATCTGGTCGGGGTGGACGCTGGCGAGCAGGCCATAGTCCGGGTTGTTGATAAGCTCGGACTCCTGCTTCTCCTTGATCGTCTCGATGGTCAGGCGCAGTTGTTCCTTGATTTGGTCGTGCGGGCTGGAATACAGGTCGGACACGCGGGTGTGAACGTCGAGTACCGTAGAGACCGCGTTCAGAAAGTACTCGCGGGGCTGGGCGTCGTAGTCCACGAAGGTTTGCGGCAGCTCACTCTCGTCGCGCTTCGCACAAGCCACCAGCACGTCTCCGGGGTTCTTGACCTGGTTGAGGCGATAAATGCCCGCCTCCACCGGGATCCACTGCAGCAGGTGGGTCAACCAGCGTGGGGTGATGGTGGACAAGACCGGAGCGGTCTTGGTGGCATTGGCCAATTGGCGGGCGGCGTTGTCACTCAGCGCCAGCTGGGTGGAGGAATGTTCGGACATGAAAAGCTCCCGGTGCGGGTTGATAGATTCGTGTTTGAGTGTCTGACGCCAGCACCCATCGCTCAACAGGCTATAGACGTCAAAAGTAGACGGCGGGCGGTCTGTGTTCGCTCTTGCGCCTCAGCCTCTTGCAGCAGCAAGCTGGGCGTGGTGCCCAATGCGCGGGCCAGCTTGAGCAAGGTCAACAACGACGGGATGGCTTCACCGCGCTCCAATTCGCCCACGTAGGACCGGTTGAGGTTGGCCGCCTCGGCCAGCCTTTCCTGAGACCACCGACGTGCATCGCGCTGGCGGCGCAGCGTCAATCCCATGTTCATGACCAGCAAAGCTCCCGTATCGGTGGTCATCCGGCCACCTCCACAGGCACCCTGCCCGCCTCCTCGAACCGCGCTTGCGTCAAGTGGACGCCCGGCGGCACATCGTGGGTGACCCAGAGATTGCCACCGATGGTGGCCCCCGCACCGATGGTGACGCGCCCCAGCACGGTGGCACCGGCATAAATCACCACGTCGTCCTCAATGTTGGGGTGACGAGGCAATCCCTTCTTGAGGTGACCCTGCGCATCGACCGGAAAGCGCTTCGCACCGAGCGTGACGGCCTGATAGATACGGACCCGCTCGCCTATGGTGGCGGTTTCACCGATCACCACGCCGGTGCCGTGGTCGATGAAAAATCCAGATCCGATGCGGGCACCCGGGTGAATGTCGATGCCGGTTTCACCGTGGGCGATTTCAGCAATCAAGCGCGCCAACATCGTGGCGCCCAAGCCGTGAAGGGTGTGCGCCAGCCGATGGTTGATGATGGCGTGCACGCCGGGATAACACAGCAACACCTCGTCAACGCTGTGGGCCGCCGGATCGCCGTGAAACGCGGCCAGCACATCGGTGTCGAGCAACCGGCGGATACCCGGTAACGCATCGGCAAAAGCTTGGACGATGGTGAGCGCACGGGCCTCAATCTCTCGGGGACTCAAATGGGCGTGCCTGGCCGAGTGCTGCAGTTCAAGCCGTACCTGTCCCAGCAGTGCGTGAAGCGCCTTGTCCAGTGTGACGCCGACGTAGTAATCCTCCACTTCCTGCCGCAACTCGGGTGGGCCCAAGCGCATGGGAAACAGCACACCGCGCAGGTCGGCCAAAATGGCTTGCAGAACGTCACGCGACGGAAGGTCTCGCCCACCGGGCTCCAAAGATCTCCCTTGCGCCGCCCGCCAAGAGCGCCGGACCGACTTCAATTCCGCCACCACAGCGCCCACATCGAGCGCGGCGTGCGGCACAGGCTTGGATTCAACTGTCATACCAAGGCCTTCTGGTCAGTCTTGCACCCAGGGCAACCCACGGAACCGCCAGCCGTCGCTTTTGCCGCGCTGCTGCAGCTCGTCCAGATCGCCCTCAAACCCTTCGATGACGTTGTAGACATGCTGCAGACCGGCACTGGCTGCGGCCTGCGCAGCCAGAGTTGACCGCTTCCCACTGCGGCACAACAGCAGCACCGGCAGGGCCTGGTTGGTCTTGGCCTCCAGCTCACGCAAAAAACGGGGATTGCGGGTCAGTGCCGTGCCGGCGGCCCAAGGCACATGGAGACTGCCGGGCACATGGCCTACAAACTTGCGTTCTTCTGCGGTGCGCACGTCCACCAACTGCGCCAAACCCGCTTGGACCAACTGCCAGGCTTGTACCGGCGTCACGCCACCGGCATACCCCAAACCTGCTGCTTGTGCCAGGTCTCGAGCCTGCCGTAAAACAGGTGACTCCACTGCCTCATCAATTGCTGCATTCATCACGTTCTCCAATGGGTGGGAGGCTCATGCACTCCCTTGAATCTCCAACTGTATGGGGTGGCCTTTCAATCAAAAAGGAAGTTTTTTACACATCCATATTTAAAAATCGAGGAGCAATCGTTTGAATAAAAAAAGGCCCCCAGAAGGGGCCAAAAGGAAGGACCGGGTGATTCTTCAGAGTAAATCAGAAATCGTGGCGGATGCCAGCGGCGTACAGGCGCTCGTCGGCCGACTTAACGCCGGTCACAGCGTTCTTGCGGCTGGTGTCGCGCCAGCCGGCGTACAGGCTGGTGCGCTTGGACAGCGAGTAGGTGGCGCCCACGGCAAAGCCCGAGCCCTTGGCGGTGGTGGCGCCGGCGGCGTTCTTGGCCTTGCTGCTGGCGTAGCCCACAGAGATGTTGAACTTGTCCAGCGGCACGTTCACGCCGATGCTGTACTCGTTGTCTTTGGTGTTGGTCGCATCTTTGGCTTGCTGGTAGCCGGCCGACAGGCGGGTCACGCCGAAGTTGTACGCGCCAGACAATGCGGTGTACTTGATTTCGGGGTTGCCGTTCAAGTAGGTCTCTTGCTTCTGGGTGGCGACACCCAGGTCCAGCGCGCCAACTTTGTAGCGGGCGTTGAGGGCAGTGACCTTCACACCGTTCTTTGTGGGATCGGCGTTGACGGCCTCTTCATCAAACGCGTAGCTCAGGCCCACGGTGAAGCCAGCAAAAGAGGGCGACTCGTAACGGACCTGGTTGCTGGCGCGGCTGGAGTAGTCGCTGCGACCGGTGCCGTACACGTTTTTGGTGGGGGTGAACTCGGAATCCCACAGGCTGCTGCTGACGGCCAGGTCGCGGATGTCGTCGAAGCTGGTGTCGGTGCGGCCCAGTTTGACGGTGCCGAAACCGCCGGTCAGACCGACGATGGCGGTGCGGTCGCCCAGGGTGGTGGCACGGGCGGCGCCGCTCTGGCTGTTGGTGCCAGGAGCGTCGGGGTCCAGCGTGGTTTCGATTTGGAAGATGGCTTTGAGGCCACCACCGAGGTCTTCGGTGCCACGGAAGCCCAGGCGGCTGGTGGTCAGCAGGCCGCTGGACACGACAGACTTGCTGGCGTTGGTCAGTTGGTTCTTTTCGCTGCCCACCGACAGGTCCAGGCGGCCGTACACCGACACGTTGGATTGGGCGGCGGCGGCGCCAGCAAGGGCCGTCACACCCAAGGCAATCAGATGCTTTTTCATGGTTGAAATCCAATAAATTCAGGGAATGCAGAGGTTAATGAAAGAACACATACCCCAAAAGGAACAAATTCACATAACTCTATTCATTTTGCGGATAAGCAAGTCACTCAGAATCCCATTCACTTCAATGCCGGGTGCCGCCACACGATTTCTTGAACCTTCAGTTTGCGCGGAATAATGCCAAGATTGTGAAATGTGTCTGCCAGCTGCTGCTGCAACGCCACATGCGCGTCCGTCACTGGCCCCAAAGCAAAGTCGGCACGCGCAAACGCGGTGGACCAGGATTGGACGTCGATCCCAGTGGCTTCGGCTGCAAGAGCAGCCAACGCTCCGCGGTTCTGGCCAGCCCACAGGGTCACTTTCCGCACCTCATCCAACACGGCAACCAAGACTTCCGGGTGCTGCTGCGCAAATGCGCGTGAAGCGATGTAAAAGGACGAACTGGCCAGGGACTTGTCACGTGTGTCGGCAATGGCGCGGGCTTGGTACCTCGCCTCGGCGATGGCCACGTATGGGTCCCAGACGACCCAAGCGTCGATGTTGCCGCCGTTGAAAGCGGCCGTGGCATCGGCGGGAGACAAGTAGGTGGGCACGACATCGTTCAGCGTCAGACCTGCCTGTGCCAACGCCTTCACGGCCACATTCTGCGCACTGGATCCCTTGCCAAAAGCCACCTTCTTGCCCTTGAGATCGGCGAGTGACTGGATCGCGGAGTGCTGCGGCACCAGCACGGCATGCTGCGCCGAAGGCGTGGCAGCGGCATAGACCAGGTAGGCGCCACCTGCCTGAGCAAATATCGGCGGCGTATCGCCCACCGACCCCAAATCGATGGCCCCCGCGCCCAGGGCCTCCAACATGGGCGGTCCGAACTGGAACTCCACCCATTTGACGCTGTGAATCCCCAAGGCCTTGAGACGGGCTTCGATCACCTGCTGTTTTTTGGTCAACACCAGAATGGCCGCCCCCTTCTGGTAACCGATTCGAACCTCTTTGGGCAACGGATTGGACATCGCATGCCCAGGAAACATGATTGCGACCAAAGTGGCGAGAGTCACCCAGACCATGCGGCGGGCCAGATGTGTGAAGTGCGTGAAAGTGTGCATATGCTTGGTGCGAACGTCTGCGTTGATGCCGGACATGCCGCCAGACTGCTGATCGGGCTGTGCGATGCCTAAACGGATGAACACCCGTGACCGGACTGGAAAATCCAGCCCATAGCGAGCGGGGAGAGATGGCCTTTGGAGCCACGGCCTCGAAAGGATTGCCTGCAGCACACTGGCTCATAGGGGTATATCCCTCACGCCCCCATTGCACCAGCCAGCTCCCCGGCCTGACAACGAAGAAAACCGTTGGGGGTTATGCGAAATTTGCGTCCCGACAGGCCCTCGGTCCGATCCATCAAACGTTACGGCGAGGCTCGCCCAGGGCCTATGGGATTGCAACAACGACCGCAGCCGTCGCTTCAGTCAGATTCGGATTGCATCACCTACGGGGACGTCACAACGTCCGGAGAAACGCGATCAACGCCTGCACATCGGCTTCAGTGAGAGACAGGGGCTTCAGGTGTGATGAGACTCGAGCAGCACAACGCCGCAGTGGATCGGCCGCCTCAACAGCGTTGCGAATTCGAGGATCGCCTCCTCCGCGCACATAAAGTCGTACCACGCCCTCCAAGTTTGCAAAGAGTCCATGGTGCATGTAGGGGGCCGTCAGCGCCACGCTTCGAAGGGTAGGGGTTCGGAATCGGCCGGCATCTTCGCACTGAAGGCTCACCCCGTAGCGACCCAGATCCTGCTTCGGTTCGCCGTAAAAAGCGATGCCCAGGTTGTGAAACCCTCCATCACTGAATCTGGGCCCGAAATGGCAATTAGCGCAGCGCGCATGGGTGCGAAAGAGATGTAGACCACGCACCTCGACATCGCTGAGCGCCTGGTGATCGCCAGTGACGAACCGGTCGAAACGGCTGACATGCTGCAACCCCCTCTGGAAAGCCACCAGTGCCGCACCCAGCACATCGGGCCATGTTTCCGAACGCTCCGACCAGACCGTCAGACGGTCCGCTAGGTCGGGCAGGGTCTGCAAGTGCCGCACCAGATCACGTGGCGATGCATGCCCCATCTCCAGAAAGTCGGTGAGGGGTCGCACCGACTGGGCCTCCAGGCTCCGCCCGTGGCCATCCCAACCCCACTGCAGCTCTGCGGCCACACCGAGTAAGGCGGGAGGGTTGCGCCGCCCCACCCGCCCTTGCACACCACTACCGACCGCACTGCGAACCGTCCACCCTTGCTCGGGTCGATGACAACTCGCACAGGACACGCGGCCATCGGATGACAGGCGTGGATCAAAAAAGAGACGGGCGCCCAGGCTGGCCAGCGCGCTGTCGCGCACTGGCGGCGCAGCAGCGCGGCGAGGCAGTGCCCCCAGTTCCTCAAAAGGCACACCAGGGTCAATGACAGGGGCAGGCCATTGGCTCAGCGGTCGTGTGTAGGCGCTGCGAAGCACCCCATCCGTCTGAGCAGAAGCCGGCAACTGGGCCCAACAGCCCAGTCCAATGAGCAAGCAGACGAACCTGAGCCAACCAGCCATGGAGACGCCGTCCCGCTTCACGTCAATGGCAATCGGGTCCGGTCTGATCGAAGTAGACCTCAAAGGCAACGCCAGACGCCCACGTCTGCTGTCGCCTTGACCAGTGAGAAGCGGCAGCCAGCGCAGTGACCGCCGTTTGTACTGGCGCGTGAAGTTCGCGACGCTCCTTGGACAGCAACGCAAACATCCGGGAGGGAGCCACCTCCGGCAAGACGGCAGAAAATTTGACCCATTCCTTGCGGCGCCGCAATGCTGCCAGCTGGCGCTCATCCAGGACGGCGGCCTGGCAGGCACCCGTGCGCACCGACACCAGTGCCTGTGCCGCAGAAACGTGTGTCGTCAACCGCCCGCCCACCTGGTCGGCCTGCGACAGGGCCCGCGCATTGCCCTGCACGGCGCATACCGTCAGCCCTTCCAGCGCGTCCCACGTACGCACCTCGGCGTCCGAACGCATGACCACACCCAGCCCAGATGTGTACCCAGTGAACAGCGCCCGCAACCCCGAATCGATGCGGTCAGACGGAGAACGGCGGCTGATGACCACATCCACCTGCTGCTGCCTCAGGGCACTGGCCAGCGCTTCAACAGGCATAGGCACCAAATTCACCTCAACCCCCAGCTGTGCAGCCAGTTCATTGGCGAATACCGCCTCAAAGCCCTCGCCGGTGTAGTCACGCTCGCCGTTGCGGATGGGCAAGGCCAGTGGATCAACACCCACCCGCAATACCCTGATGTTCGATGGCAACGCAGGCGCAGCACCCGTAGAGGCAGCCGCCAGGGCCATGACACCCAAAACGAGCAACACGATCCAGGCACCGTATCCAGCCAGTCGGCTTAAACGCAGGGTTGACATCTTCCAGTCCATGAATGCTTCGCAAAACAGGTGAGGACAACAAATTGAAGCAAGAACAAGGACGAAACCCGCTTGCAGAGACTGCATTGTGCGAACGCCAACGCCGCCCGTGTGGATCGATTTGCGGATATCGATCTGCGCTGCTCTTCGGCACATATCCATACCTGTTTTGCTTCGTTGGCAGCCTCGCCCCGACCCACAAGAATGGGGATTCATTCCTCTCAAACACACCTACCGGAGAAACCATGAAACACACCGTCACCCAGCGTTTCAGCGCCATCGCGGCCGTGGTGCTGGGACTGCTGAGCCCCATTGGCCATGCCAACGCGGACGTTCTGCCCTCCATCAACCTGCAACTCAGCCCCTGGACCGTGGTGGCACGTGCCAAGGGCATCTTCAAAGAAGAGTTCGACAAGGTCGGCACCAAAGAGGTGAACTTGATTGCCTCGGGTGGTGCCGAGCTCATCGGCGCTGAAACCGCTGCGGTGAGCAAAGGGGCCATTTCGATCGCTCAGCGCATGATCTACCCAGCCACTGTCCACCGCGCCAATGGACTCGATGGCGTGATCGTCTGGGCCTCAGAACCGTCCAACCGCTACCGTGCCCCAGTGCTTGCAGCAGCGTCCAACCAATCGGTCAACAGCTTGGTCGATTTGGATGGAAAAAAATTCGGAAGCAGCCGCATCAGTTGCTATTGGTCGGCTCCCACCGAGGCCCTCAACTCAGTGGGTCTGCCGCTGGACACCCGTCAAAAAAAGGGCCGCGTGCGTTATGAGTCCATCGACAACCCCACTGTCGCGATCTCGGCCGTCATCTCTGGCGCCACGGACGCAACCACGGTGCATCTGGCGGCGGGCAACGCGACGGGCGCCTGGTTGTCGGGCAAACTCAAGGTGGTCGGCCACACCCCTGACGATGGCGTGTACGTCAACCACGCAGGGCGCGTCACTTATTTCGCCAAACGCGAATTTGTCAATAAGTACCCCGAGGCTGTAAAGGCCTTCCTGGCATCGCGTGAGCGCGCCATGGAATGGGTCCTCAACAACGTGGACGAAGCCGCCAAGATCATTGCCAAGGAAACCCGCGTCCCGCAGGAAGTCGCCAAATTCCAGATCACCCACCCAGGACAGTGGGAGTTCATGCAGGGCGAACCCAACGCCGATCGTGCACGCACATCCATCAAAACCTTCATTGACTGGTACATCAAGCAAGGCGATGACATTCTGGCCGAGCGGAGCCTGACCAACACACAGGTAGACAGCTTTGTGGACGGCCGGTTCTTCGCCGGTGGCACCCACTCGATCTACCGCTGATCTCCACCCGCCTGTGCGGCGCCGTTCGATCCCTGCGCCGTTTTTTCATTGTCACCCTGCTCTCCCAAGATGAACACCTGGACCCAGACACCTCCCACCCCGATTGCGAGTGCCACCGGGCCGAAACAGTTTGCACCGTTCAAGAATTGGCTTGCCCCGGGCAAGGCCATCGGCTTGATCCTGCCCGCCATTGTGCTGCTGCTGTGGCACCTTGCGGCCACCCGTGGCTGGATCGATCCGGTGTTTTTGCCAGAACCGGCCAAGGTGCTGCAAGCCTTCGTCAAAATGCTGACAGAGCAAGACTTGTTGCTGGACTTCGTCGTCAGCCTGAAGATCGTTTCGCAGGGCTTTTTGTACGGCGCCTCAGCAGCTGTGGCGCTGGGTGTGGCTGCGGGGTTGTCCCAGCGCTTTGAACGTTTCCTCACCCCCACGTTCGACACGATTCGACACATCCCCGGGATTGCCTGGTTCCCCCTGATCGTTCTCTGGCTCGGGCTGGGTGCGCCAGCGAAAGTGCTGGTGATTGCCAAGACGGTGTTTTTCCCAGTCTTTCTGAACACGCTGCAGGGCATTCGAAGTGTGGACAAAAGCTACATCGAACTGGCCGAGGTGATGACACTTTCGCGCTTCCAGCTGGTGCGCAAGATCATTCTGCCTGCGGCCACGCCCACCATCATGGTGTCGCTGCGCTATGCGGCCGGGCTGGCATGGGCCTTGGTCGTTGTTGCCGAAGGCCTGAGCGGTCTGGAGGGACTGGGATTCCTCATTTTCCGAGCACAAGGCTTGCTGCTCACCGATCAATTGCTGGTCTGCATGGTAGTGATCGGAGTGGTGGGATTCGGAATCGACCGAGGCATGTACCTACTGCAAAAGCGCGTGTTGCGCTGGAAACAGGGCTACGAAGGCTGAGCGGTCCATTTTTTCACAGGAGTTTTCACATGGCCGAACCCGGTCGACTTGAAGTCAAGTCAGTTTCCAAAAGCTATTTCGTTCCGGGCAGACCGCGCCTGGATGTGTTGGCCAACGCCAGTTTTGATGTCGAGCCCGGTGCATTCGTCTCACTGGTGGGACCCAGCGGCTGTGGCAAGTCCACACTGTTGCGACTGATTGCCGGTCTGGACCAGGACTACAGGGGCGATATCCTGTTGCACGGTGAACGCATTGGTGGCACCAGCCTCAACCGTGGCATCGTGTTTCAAGACCACCGGCTGCTCCCCTGGATGACCTTGGAGCAGAACATTGGGCTGGCGCTGGAAAACTCGGGATGGTCCGAGAAAAACAAAAAACGGGCCATCACCGAACACATCGATCTGGTGGGTCTGCAAGGCTTCGAGAAGGCCTACCCTCACGAGCTCTCGGGCGGTATGGCGCAGCGCGGTGCGATTGCGCGTGGCCTGGTGGGACGACCTGAAATACTCTTGCTGGATGAGCCCCTAGGGGCATTGGATGCGTTGACTCGGGTGCGGTTGCAGGAGGAACTGCAACGGATCTGGCGGGTTGAGGGCGTTTCCATGATCCTGGTCACCCACGACGTCGACGAGGCGATATTCCTGAGCGACACGGTGGTGGTCATGAGCGCGCACCCCGGGCGCATCGTCAGGCAAGTACAGGTCAGTTTGCCCAGCCCACGCGACCGAGTCAGTCCGGAGTTTGCTGCATTGAAACGTGAAATCCTCTGGGCAATGGGTGAGGCCGACGGCCTCCGTGCACCCGAACCTGCCTACGCTTGAGCCGTCAATTCCATGAAGTGCAACATCGGGCGCTTTTGCGTGCTGTCAATCTGCAAGCGGTGTGTTGCGGTACTGGGTGTTTTGCCCATCACACTGGCGGCGGCTGGTGCGCCGCCGTCCGATGACCTACCCGACCTGTCTGCTGTGCGCGCCATGGTGTACAGCGCAGAATATCCCGCCGCCGTGGCAGAGCTGGAAACGCTGAGCCAGCAGGTTCAGCACGCCGAGGTATTCAACCTGCTTGGTTACAGCTTACGCCAACTGCGGCGCTACGATGAGGCGGCCAGCGCATACCAGCAAGCCCTGCTTTTCGATCCAGCACACCGCCCTGCCCTTGAATATCAGGGAGAGTTGTACATTGCGACCGGTGACTTGGCACGCGCTCGTCAGAACTTGCGATACCTGGAACTGTTGTGCGGCAAAGAGGGCTGTCTGGAACATCGGCTGTTGCAACAAGCCATTGATCGAGCAGCGTCTCTCATCCAACCACGACCCACCCATACCCACCAACACCGGGTTCCTAGCGGGGGGTTGGAGCGCTCAGACCAACCACCAGCCCACCAGACCACCCAATAGCGCCACCAACACCGGCGACATACGCTGGTGCAGCAACAAAACCAACGCACCCAGCGACAAGGCAACATCCGTTGGCCCATGAATGGCACCCGTCCAAACCGGGTCGTACAGGGTAGCCAATAAAACCCCGACCACTCCCGCGTTGACGCCTGCCATGGCCGCGCGAGCGCCTGTGCGCAACCGCAAGGCATCCCAAAAGGGCAAAGCGCCGACCACCAGCAGCACGGCGGGCACAAAGATCACGAACAGAAACACCAGCCCACCCGCCCAACTTGGCCAAGGTCCGCTCATGACCGCGCCCAAGTAGGCAGAAAATGCAAACAATGGGCCGGGCATGGCTTGCACCGCTCCATAGCCTGCGAGGAAATCCGATAACGCTACCGCTCCACTGGGAACCACCGTGGACTGCAGCAGCGGCAGCACCACATGACCGCCGCCAAAGACCAGCGAACCTGCCCGATAAAAGCCATCCACCAACCGCCAGACCTCTGCACCAGAAACCCAGGACAACACGGGCAAGCCCAGCAACAGCGAGCCAAACAAGCCCAACGCGACAGCGCCCAGACGGCGTGACACGCCACTGCCTCGTTGGGCCACCCGCATCGATTGCCCTGGAGTCAACAGCTGCCAGCCTGCGCAACCACAGACGCCCAGAGCGGCCATCTGGCCGATGACGGAGGGCATGCACAGGACCAATAAAGCTGAGAAACCCGCCAACCCCAGGCGCAATCGGTCCGGGCAAAGTGTCCGGGCCATCCCCCAAACCGCTTGCGCCACCACCGCTACCGCCACCACCTTCAGACCATGCACCGCTCCCGACAGCGTCAGAAGGAGCCCCGATTTCATGGCGTAAGCCAGTGCAATCAGAAGCACAGCGGATGGCAGTGTGAAACCGACCCACGCCAGGAACGCGCCGAGCCACCCAGCACGGTGCAGGCCCAGCACCAGTCCCACCTGACTGCTGGCTGGACCCGGCAAGAACTGGCAAAGCGCAACCACATCGGCATACCCCTGGTCGTCCATCCACCCTCTGCGCTGGACCAGTTCGTGACGGAAATGGCCCAGATGAGCCACCGGCCCTCCGAACGAGGTCATGCCCAGTTTCAGGAAGACCAGCAGCACCTCGATGGCCTTGCCCTGTCCCGCAGATTTCGTGTGAAAAACGGTCGGCATGTGGTCACACCTTGGCGCAGGCGACAGAGGCAGGGCCCCCTGACTTGGATGTCGAGCCGGATACCAATGTTTGCCAAACATCGGGCAGCAGCCGGTGAATCTGTGCCGCGATGTACATCGCTCCCGCGGGATCGCCAAACGTGCCCAGCGTCGGCGGTCCGATCACCCGCAGGCTGGGCTGTGCTTGTCCGTTCGCATCCACCGCACGGCAATTCGCGTCCACGCTGTAACCGACACCACAGGCATCAACCTGCAGCCTGCCTGAGCGCACCAGAGCGCTGAGCAAGGGATTCGCTGCGGTCCTTGCAGCCACATCCAGCCCAGTGCAATTGACAACCGCATCGAATTGCTCCTCCGACACCTCATCTTTGCTTGAGCGACGTGAACGCACCAGCAGACCGGGTCCTCCGGCCATTGGTTCGACCGAGAGCAAGCGCGCTGCTCGGAGGTACACCTGCCCCCGAGCCAATGCGGCGTTGACGATGGCTTCAGTGGGCGGCGGCGAGCGAAAGCGATGCACGTCGTACCAGGTACGCAATTTCCCGAGAAAGCGTCTTTGCTGTGTTTCGGGAAGCCGAGGCCAAAGCTGCCAGACGGTATCGCGCAACTCGTCAAACGCCACGTGCCAGCTCCGCCCTAGTGCCGCATCTTCACGAATGCGTACCCGCAAAGCCTTGAGCCAGGCCCGCAAAGTAGGTGGTGCCTGGGTGATGAATGCAGGCGGCTGATTGAGCACGCGGTCCAGCAATTGTCGGCCTGTGGGCTGTTCCATCGGGACGTTGTGCGGCGCCTGTGCGCGAGGACGAAGGCCCCGGCGCGACAACACCACGACAGGGGCTTGATGACCCTGGCGCCGCAGGGTGGACAATACATCCAGCGCCGTCAATCCGCTGCCGATCACCAGCACGCGTGCTTCGACGGGAATGCCCGCCAGGCGCCAGGTTTCAAGCGGATTGGCGATCACCGCTGGGTGGCGCTCAAGACACTGATCCAAAGGTCTCTGCAGTCGAGGCACGGCATTCCCAGTGGCCAACAGAACAACATCGGCGGGTGAGGCGTGTCCTCCAGAAGTCATCACCTTGACGGATTGCCCGTGAGACACCACATCGATAGCTGTGTCGCGCAAGACTTCAATGGTGGAACCGGTTGCAGGCCACACGGAATGAGCACGCAATGTGTCCTCCAGGTAGCGGCCAAACTCAGACCGTCGCACGAAAGCGGCGCCGCTGGCCTGCACGGCATCGGGATCGCGCTGAAAAACCCCTTGTGCTTCGCACCAGCGGAGAAAGTGAGCGCCCTCGGTCGGATCGACCGAATGGATCCAGGCCGGCCCGTTGAGCCGGTGGTCGGGGTCACTGGTCGAATAGGCCAACCCAGGCCCGACCCGTTCACGCGACTCGATGAGCGTGATCTCCAATGGAAACGGGGCGTGACGCACCAACTGCACGGCGGCACTGACACCTGTAAAACCGCCGCCCACGATGGTGATGCGGCGAGGTGAGGAGGATGGGTTAGACGAAGTCACGGCGAACCTGAAAAGGTGGAGAACGGAGACCCAACGACCAGCTCAAAGGCCGGATGTGGGAAACGGTCAAAACTGCAAACCAACCCAAGCAGGCTTCGATGGCGACTTGAGATGGAGGCGCTGCATGCCCGGGACATCCCGCCACAGCAGACGCACGGTATGTGACTCTGCAGGACCCAAATGGAACTGCCAATAGTCCGACCCGCCGGTGGGGGGCCAGAGGACCATGAGCGTGATGAAGCTTGAATGGTCCTCAACCGGGAGGAAAGGCGGGCTTACAACAGCGCGTCGGCCCAGATGTTTTTGGCCCAAGAACGCGCATACTGACCTTCCAGCGCATTGGCCTGCCCAGACAAACCACCGGCCCCTTGCACCGGGAGCAAGGTCTTTTGTTCGGCACTCCACTTGTGGACCGAAGCCACATGAACCACCTCTTCGGCCGACACAAAGCTGTAACAGGTGTTGGCAATGATGGGTTCGGGATTGACCGGACGCCCTTGGAGTAGTGCTACCACCGCATCCGCCGCCACTTTTCCGTGGTTGTTGGCCATGAAACCCGATTTAGGCATGCCCGGAGCCGATGCGGTGGCGTCACCCAGTACATGAATGCCGGGCACCGTTGTGGACTCGAAGCTCCGAAAATCCACACCCACCCAACGGCCAGAGGCAGGCGCCAGGCCAGCCACCCTGGCAATCTTGCCAGCCTGTTGAGGAGGCACGACGTTCAGCACATCTGCCCGCACCTTCTCCAGGGTGGTTTCAATGGTTTTGCCCGACACATCCACGGTGACCAACTCGCTGTTGGCCCGGTAATCCACAATGCCTGGGTAGCGCTCGCTCCAGGCTTTCAGGAACAAGGCTTTCTTGGACACGATGTCGGGGTTCGCGTCCAGCACAATCACTTTGGACCTCGGTTTGTGCGTCTTGAAGTACGAAGCCACCTGGGCTGCACGCTCGTAGGGGCCGGGTGGGCAGCGGTAAGGCACTTTGGGGATGTGCAAGGCATACACCCCGCCATCGGGCAGCGCTTCCAGCTGGCGACGCAAGGCGACGGTTTGGGGACCCGCCTTCCAGGCATGCAACACCTGGGCCTGCGCCGCACTGGTCTGCAAACCCGGCACCAAGTCGTACAAAAAATCAATGCCCGGTGACAGAATCAGCCGGTCATAGCGCAAGGTGTCGCCTCGGGCCAGGCGCAGCTCCCGCTTCTCGGGGTCGATCGCGGTGGCTTCGTCACGCACCACCCGCACACCATATCTCCGGGCCAAGGTGTCGTAGCCGGTGGTCAGGTTTTCGATACGCTCATGGCCTCCCAGCACCAAGTTGCTCAGAGGGCACGAAACGAATGCGCCTTCGCGCTCCACCAGTACCACTTCGATGTCTGGCGCCCACAATCGAATGTACTTGGCGGCGGTGGCGCCGCCAAAGCCACCTCCCACCACGACCACCCGGGCCTTGGGTGACGTTGGCGTGGACGCACAGCCGGCCAGGGCTGAAGCCATGGCTGCAGCGCCTGCAGACAGCAAAAACGAACGGCGAGGAATGTGGAAGGTCATGGGGTGCTCCTGGTCGCAGGTGTCAGCGGGACTGTTGGGCGAAATGTGCCGCGATGCGCTCGAGTTCGGCATCGGTGTAGCCCTTGGCATGCTGGTGCATGACTGTGGCAGGCAGTTGGTCGCGCTTGAAGGCCAGCAACTTTTGCAGCAACGCCGCCTGACTTTGCCCTGCGAGGGATGGAATGCCGGTGGACGCGCCTTGACCCTGGGTCCCGTGGCAGGCAGCACAGGACGCTGCCCAGGCCCTGGCTTGTACATCAGCGTTTTGTGCGGCCGCCAAGCCACTGGTCAGCACAATCAGGGTGGCCAAGCAGGAAGAGAAAGTTTTCATGGTCTTTGCGTGAAGGGAAGGAATGGATGAAGCAACTGGCCGCAACACGCGGTGTCCCAGCACACGTCCGATCGAAGCCTCAAACGGCCGCCAGCGCCTGGTTCAAGTCGGCCAACAGGTCATCGACATGTTCGATACCTACCGACAGGCGCACCGCATCTTCCGACACCCCCGAACGGGCCAGCTCGTCGGGCGACAGTTGGCGGTGTGTGGTGGAGGCAGGGTGCGTGGCGAGTGATTTGGCGTCCTCAATATTCACCAATCGGGTAAACAGGCCCAATGCGTCCAGAAAACGCGCGCCCGCCGCCCTGCCCTCGCCTGCCGCAGCCTTGACACCAAAGGTCAGCAAGCCCGAGGCTTTGCCACCGAGGTACTTCTGCGCCAGTGCGTGGTCTGGGTGATCGGGTAAACCCGCGTAGTTGACCCAGCCCACTTTGGGATGCCTCTGCAGGAATTGCGCGACGGTCAGCGTGTTGGCGTTGATGCGATCCAGCCGCAACGCCAGCGTTTCGATGCCTTGCAGGATCAGGAAAGCATTGAAGGGAGATATGGCGGCACCGGTGTTGCGCAGCGGCACCACCCGCGCCCGACCGATGTAGGCGGCCGGGCCCAAAGCCTGGGTGTAGACCACGCCGTGGTAACTGGGATCGGGCTCGTTGAGGCGCTTAAAACGCGTCTTGTGCTGCGCCCATGGAAATTTCCCACTGTCGATGATGGCGCCGCCAATGCTGGTACCGTGGCCGCCCAGGTATTTGGTCAGCGACTGCACCACGATGTCTGCGCCGTGTTCGATGGGACGCAGTAGGTAGGGAGTGGCCACCGTGTTGTCCACGATCAAAGGCACGCCATGACGGTGTGCCACGGCCGCCATCGCCGCGATGTCGGTGATGTTGCCCTGGGGGTTGCCGATCGACTCCACGAAAATGGCCTTGGTACGGTCGTCGATCAAGGGCTCGAAACTGGCCGGATCGCGGTGGTCGGCAAACCGGGTCGTGATGCCGAACTGCGGCAAGGTGTGGGCAAACAGGTTGTAGGTGCCGCCGTACAAAGCGGTGCTGGCCACAATGTTGTCCCCCGCTTCGGCGATGGTCTGGATGGCATAGGTCACCGCAGCCTGCCCAGAGGCCAGCGCCAGCGCGGCAATGCCGCCCTCCAGCGAGGCAATGCGTTGTTCCAGCACATCCTGGGTCGGATTCATGATGCGCGTGTAGATATTGCCAGGAACCTTCAAGTCAAACAGGTCGGCACCGTGCTGCGCACTGTCAAACGCATAAGCCGCGGTCTGATAGATGGGTACCGCCACCGCCTTGGTGGTCGGATCGGGCCGGTAACCGGCATGCAGGGAACGGGTTTCAAACTTCCAGGAATCGCTCATGTGGTCACCTTGGGGGTTCAGGTTTCATCCTTGCAGCGCTGCCACTGGGCCGCACCGCACACACTCAAATGGCCCAGCGCAAGCCATGGGCCGACACACCAGGCCATGTGGCATCGGGGGCCGGTTCGTCAGGGATTTGCAATACCCGGTCGAGAATGCGCTTTTCGATGGCTGCAAAAGCGGCATCACCGCGGGAGCGTGGTCTCTGCAAAGCAATCCGTTCATCTAGGGCGATGACACCGTCTTCAATCAGAATGACCCGGTCCGCCAAAGCCACCGCCTCTTGCACGTCATGGGTCACCAGCAATGCGGTAAAGCCATGACGCCGCCACAGACCCTCAATCAGTTCGTGCATCTCGATACGGGTCAACGCATCCAGTGCCCCCAAGGGCTCGTCGAGCAACAAAAGCTTGGGCTCGTGCACCAGCGCACGGGCCAGGGATACCCGCTGTCGCTGCCCGCCCGAGAGCTTGGACGGCCAATCCGTCAAACGGTCGCCCAGTCCGACTTGTGTCAGTACCGCCTCGGCATCGCTGCGGCGTTCTTTGGGCAATCCCAAGGCCACGTTGTCCACCACCCGGGTCCAGGGCAGCAGGCGGGCATCTTGGAACATGATGCGGGTATCGCCTCGAAGTCCACTCACAGGTTCACCGTCGACCAACAAATGACCACTGCTGGGGTTGTCCAGACCCGCGACCAGGCGTAACAAGGTGCTCTTGCCGCAACCGCTGCGGCCGACAATGGCCACGAACTCGCCAGGCTCGATCACCAAATGGTTGTTGCGCAAGACTTCTCGTTGTCCGAAGCGCTTGGTCAAGCCGCGCAGCTCCAGCCGCTGACCCACTTTCGAAGGAATGGTTGCTGTCATACGGGTCACCCCAATGGCTTGAACAGCGCCACATCCAGCGCGTTGACACGGCGCGGCAGGAGCTTTTCAGCGAAAAATGCGTCCGCAATTTTTTGCTGTTCGGCCAGGTTTTGCGTGGTCACGGGCCGCACCGCGTAGCTGCGCCGGGTGTTGGCCTGCTCGACGATGGCTGCATCCAAACCCCAGAACGGAGCCAAGAGGGCGGCAGCCTCTTTGGGATACTGCTTGACCCAACGTCCGGTTTTTTCCAATTCGGCATACAGCACACCCAGGACGTCGGGTCGCGCTTGCGCAAAGCGTGTGCTGGCCAGGTAATAACGCTGGTAAGAAGCCAGTCCGGCGCCGTCGGCGAGCACCCGCGCACCGGCCTGCCGCTGGGCGGCCGAAAGGAAGGGATCCCATACCACCCAGGCGTCAATGGCGCCTCGCTCGAACGCCGCTCGGCCATCAGCGGGCGACAGATAGGCGGGGGTGATATCGGCGAATGTCAAGCCAGCTTTCTCAAGCGCAGCCAGAAGCAGGTAATGCACCCCGGCCGCTTTGGCAAAACCGACACGCCGGCCCTTGAGCTCTGCCACGGACCGGACCGGCGAGTCAGCGCGCACCAGGATGGCTTGCGCCGTCGGTGAGGGCGCTTCCTGGGCCACAAAGGTGAGTTGTGCGCCTGCAGCCTGAGCAAACACCGGCACCGTGTCCGCCACATCGGCACTGACGTCCACGTTGTCCAGGTTAAGTGCCTCCAGCAGCGGCAAGCCACTGGTGAACTCATGCCAGCTGAGCTTGACCCCCAAGGGTTCCAGACGCTGCTCCAGGGTGCCTTGCAAGCGCAACAGTGCCATCAAGGTGGAGGATTTCTGGTAACCCAGCCGAACGGTGCGGGTGGTTGGCCCCTGCCCGAAGGCCGCCCCCGCCGACAAAGCGGCGATGGCACCGAGCACATGGCGCCGCCCCATCACCCGAGAGTACAAAGTAGTTTTCATAATGAATAATCAGATGCAAAAGTCAGTCGAATAACAACCATCAAGCCGATTGGTAGCCCGGGTGCCAGCGCAACCAGTAGTGCTCGAGGCCGCGAGCCAGCACATCGGCCAGCTTGCCCAACAAGGCGTACAGAAGAATTCCCACCAGAACCACATCGGTTTGCAAGAACTCGCGTGCATTCATCGTCAGATAGCCAATGCCGGCCTGCGCAGAGATGGTTTCCGCCACGATCAGAATCACCCACATCAAACCCAGCGAGAACCGCAGGCCGACCAGGATGGATGAGAGGGCACCTGGCAGGATGATTTGGGTGTACAGCCCCCAGCGCGACAACCCATAACTGCGGCCCATCTCAACCAAGCCAGGGTCTACATTGCGGATGCCATGGAATGTGTTGAGGTAGATGGGGAAAAACACGGCCACTGCGATCAAAAAGAGCTTGGCCGCCTCGTCAATGCCAAACCACAGAATGACCAGCGGAATCAGGGCCAGTGCCGGGATGTTGCGCACCATCTGAACCGTCGAATCGAGCAGGTGTTCAAACAAGCGGACCGAGCCGGTCAGCAGGCCAAGCGCCAACCCCAAACCACCGCCAATGGCCAGCCCCAGCAAAGCCCGCTGCGCGCTGACCTTGACATGTGTCCACAGCTCACCCGATACCGCCAATGCCCAAAACGCGGAGAGCACATCCACAGGCGCTGGCAACACGCGAGACGACAACCAGCCCAGAGCCGATGCGATCTGCCAGACCACCACCAGCGCGACGGGCACCAGCCATGGGACCAATCGACGCCAGACCTGCTGCAGCCATCCCCAGGCCAGTCGGCTGGGATCGTCCCCATCGGTCGGCAATGGCGTGGTGGAAACTTCTCTCAACGTGACACTCATTTGCTCACCCTCCGCTCAGCTTTGGGAAACCCGCGGGGAATACAGGTTGGCCACGGTTTCCCCAAAGGGCCCCGTCAGCACCTGACCGGGCAACTTTTCCTGCAAGGGCCGTGGAAGCAGCGGGAACACCAATTCGGCAAATCGGTAGGCCTCCTCCAGGTGCGGGTAACCAGAGAGCACAAATGTCTCCAAGCCCAGTTCGGCGTACTCCTGAATGCGCGCAGCCACCTGCAGCGGGCTGCCCACCAACGCCGTACCCGCACCACCGCGCACCAAGCCCACACCGGCCCACAGGTTGGGACTGATTTCGAGCGATGCCCGATCACGGCGCGCACCCTGTGCGTGCAATGCGGCCATGCGACGCTGGCCCTGGGAGTCCATCTTGGCAAATGCAGCCTGAGCCTGGGCCACCGTCTGATCGTCCAGACGACTGATGAGACGGTCGGCAGCCTCCCACGCCTCTTGCTCGGTCTCCCGAACAATCACATGCAGGCGTATACCGAACTTGACCTGACGCCCATGTTTCGCCGCGCGGGCACGGACATCCGCCACCTTCGCAGCCACCTCGTTGGGTGGTTCCCCCCAAGTCAGGTAGGTGTCCACCTGCTCTGCGGCCAGGTCATGAGCCGCATCAGACGAACCCCCAAAGTACACCGGTGGATGCGGCCTCTGCAAAGGCGGAAACAACAACTTGGCGCCTTTGACCTGAAGGTGCTCACCCTGGTAGTCGAAAGCCCCCCCATCGTGGCTGCGGGCCAGGATTTCACGCCAGATGCGAATGAATTCGGCCGACTGTTCGTAGCGCTGGGCGTGGTCCAGAAATACCCCGTCTCCCTCCAGTTCTGCCTTGTCACCACCGGTGACCAGGTTGATCAACAGGCGTCCTCCAGAGAGTCGGTCAAAAGTGGAGGCCATGCGTGCAGCCAATGCCGGCTGGTGCAGTCCGGGGCGTACAGCGACCAGAAACTTCAGTCGCTGGGTCACCGGCAACAGACTGGCTGCCACCACCCAGGGGTCTTCGCAAGAACGGCCGGTAGGAATCAGCACACCTTCGTAGCCCAAGCTGTCGGCGGCTTGGGCCACTTGCTTGAGGTAATCGTGGCTCAATGCACGGGCACCCTCTGCGGTGCCCAGGTAACGGCTGTCCCCATGGGTGGGGATGAACCAAAAAATTTTCTGAGTCATGGTTTTCTCGAGATGGGGGGCTTCAGTACACCGAGGTCAGCGCTGCATCACGCACCACCACCCGGCGAGGAATCAACTTGAGCTCGAAGAACGTGTCTGCGATCTTTTGCTGCTGCGCGATCACGGCTTCAGTCAAGGGGGTCACACCAAACTGGTAGCGGCGCAGGTTCACCTCCACCACGTCTGCGTCCAAGCCCTGCTGGGGCGCGATCAGCGCCGCTGCTTGTTTCAGATTGGCCTTCAGCCACTGCCCTTGTGACACGAGTTCATCAAACAGCGCCTTGATGACCGTCGGGTTTTTCTCGACATAAGCGCGCTCACCCAGATAGAAGGCATAGTTGTTGACGGCGCCCTGGCCGTCCGCAAGGATGCGTGCGCCGATCTGTTTTTCGGCCGCAGCGAGGAACGGATCCCAGATGGCCCAAGCGTCCACCGACCCACGCTCGAAAGCAGCTCGAGCGTCGGCCGGCGCCAGAAACACTGGTTGGATGTCGCTGTACTTCAGCCCATGCTTTTCCAGAACCTTGACCAGCAGGTAGTGAACGTTGGAGCCTTTGTTGAGCGCGACGCGTTTGCCCTTGAGATCGGCCAGCTGGCGAATGTTGGAATCTTTCGGGACCACAATCGCCTCGGCTTGAGGCGCTGCTGGGTCGTTGCCGATGTAAACAAAGCGGGCATTGGCCGCCTGGGCAAAAATCGGAGGGGCTTCACCGACGAAACCGACGTCAATCGCGCCGACATTCAAACCCTCCAACATCTGCGGGCCCGCCGGAAACTCGATCCACTTGACCGAGACACCCTGGACAGCCAGCCGCTTTTCCAGGGCGCCTTGCCCTTTCAACAGCACCAGAAGACCTGCGGACTTTTGATAGCCCACACGCAACTCTTTGTTGCCCTGGGCATGTGCTGATGGCAACTGCCAGAAAATCAGAGCAACTCCGTAGAGGAGCGCGAAAATCCACTTCCAAACCGAGCGAACATTAAAAATCATTTGATCCTCGAAATCGTTGATTGATGCTTTGAAGACGAATCCTGTATCGGATATCCAATTCTTTCAAAGCAAGCAACACACGACAACGAAGAAAAACGCGTATCGATATATTTGTTTTGCGCATGAGGCCTTGGACCTCACACGCAAAGACTCAATGAGCTTCTATAGCCTGCAAAACCACATCGCGGGTCAATGTGGGGGCAAAACTCTCGATAAAGCCATAGGCAAATCCTGGCAACCACATGTTGCGCAAGACACCCAACCGTGTCACGTTGACCTGAAATAAATGGCCAGCATCGATGGAGCGCAGATGCGTATCCCGCTCGTCATCGACAGCGATCGACGCCACAATGCCCACCCCCATCTCGAGCTCGACATAGGTTTTGATCACGTCGGCATCCATCGCCGTCAAGACCACATTGGGCGACAACCCCGCTCGGATAAATCCATCATCGATGTGCGACCGACCCGTATAGCCGAGTTCGTAGGTGATGATGGGCCAGGATGCAAGGTCTTGAAGCGTGACTGCCCGACCCAGGAACAAAAGAGGATGACCTGGTGGAACCACAATACTGTGACTCCAGCGGTAACAAGGCAAGGTGACCAATTGTTCGTGACTGGCCAGGGCCTCGGTGGCGACACCTATGTCGGCCTCGCCCGAAATGAGCATTTCGGCCACCTGCTTGGGCGACCCCTGGTGCAAATGCAACGTCACTTTGGGATAATGCTCGCGAAAGTCTTTGACCACGTGCGGCAATGCGTACCGAGCCTGGGAGTGCGTCGCAGCGATCGAGAGACGACCGGAATCCTGGTGCTGCAACTCCTGACCAGCACGCTTGAGGCTCTCCGCATTGAGCAAAAGTCGCTCGATGATGGGCATGAGCGCCCTGCCTGCGGTCGTCAGTCCGACCAAGCGTTTACCCGCCCGCTCGAACAGCACGACACCCAACTCATCCTCCAGCTCACGCACCTGTCGGCTGACACCGGGCTGTGACGTGTGCAAGGCCACAGCCACTTCGGTCAGCTTAAAACCGCAACGCGCTGTTTCCCTGACTGATCTCAGTTGTTGAAAATTCATTCAATATTTCCAACGCAGCGGTCAGAGCTTGGCCAACGACACCTCGGTCGATTTCACCAGAGCCACCACCTCCGAGCCGATCTCCAAAGCCAGGGAGTCCACCGAGCGGGTCGTGATTACCGAGGTGACAATTCCCCACGGCGTTTCGACGTCAATTTCAGAAACCACATCACCCCGGATGATTTCTTTGACTTTACCCTTGAACTGATTGCGAACATTGACTGCTTGAATAGACATGTTTTACTCCTAAAAAATTGACGTGAGTCACACCAAAACAAAACCAAGAACACAGAAACACAGTGCCACAAGCGCATAGATGGAGCGTTCAACGAACGTCATCGCATCCGTGATGGGCCATCCATCCTCCGAATTGAAATCCACGGGTCCAACATCCTCAAACACCACGCACCTCCTGCGCGTTGCATCTCAAACACTGACCTGAACCGCAGCAAACGGCACCGGCGCAAACACGCCCGAAGGTGCGTGGCGCAGCCCTTCGCGCACCAGCAATTCAACGGCGTCGTCCAAACGGGCGGCTATCTCGTCGCCAATCTGGTACTGCCCGTCCTCGGACTTGGGGATCTGCGCATCGGTGGCGTACACCCCGGGCAGGATGTGCTGTGCCCCGAGCGACTGCAGCACAGGGCGAAGCGCATAGTCCAGCGCCAGCATGTGGTGAGGGCTGCCGCCCGTGGCCAGCGGCAACACCACCTTGCCCTTGAGCGCAGTCTGCGGCAGGATGTCCAGGAACACCTTGAGGACACCGCTGTAGGCGGCCTTATAGACCGGGGTAGCGATCACCAGCGCTTGGGCCGAAGCCACCTGGTCGATGGCGCGCACCACACTGGGGTGGCCCCAATCGGCCAGCAACAAAGCCTGGGGGGACAGGTCGCGGATGCGCAGCCGGTGTATGGCCTGTTGCCGTTCGGTCAAGCGCTTCCGCAGGCTTTGCTGTACCCGGTCGAGCAGGGCCGACGAACGCGAATGATCGGTCGGACTGCCGGCGACGAGCAAGACGGACATGGTGGACTTCTCCCTGACGGTGGTTCGGTGTGTTTACTTCTTGCTGTAAAGCTGGTCAAACACCCCGCCGTCGGCAAAGTGCGTCTTGGCCGCCTGGTCCCAGCCGCCGAACGCTTCGTCGATGGTGAACAGCTTGAGCTTGGGCAGTTGTTGGGCGTACTTGGCCTGGGCTTTGGCCGAGCGCGGGCGGTAGAAGTGCTTGCCGATGAGGTCCTGCGCCTCTTCGGTGTAGAGGAACTTCAGGTAGGCCTCGGCCACCGCGCGGGTGCCCTTTTTGTCCACGTTCTTGTCCACCACCGTCACGGCCGGCTCGGCCAGGATGGACAGCGACGGGTAGACGAAATCGACCTTGCTGCCGAACTCCTTTTCCAGCAGGTAGGCCTCGTTTTCCCAGCTCAGGAACACATCGCCCTGGTTGCGCTGCGCGAAGGTGACGGACGAGCCGCGCGCGCCGGTGTCGAGCACCGGCACGTTGGCGTACAGCTTCTTCACGAATGCCTGCGCCTGGGCGTCACCGCCGTATTTGCGCTTGGCGAATTCCCAGGCGGCCAGGTAGTTCCAGCGCGCCCCGCCCGAGGTTTTGGGGTTGGGGGTGATGACCTTGACGTCCGGGCGGATCAGGTCGTCCCAGTCCTTGATGTTCTTGGGGTTGCCAGCGCGCACCACCAGCACGATGGTGGAGGTGTAGGGCGTGCTGTTGTGCGGCAGGCGCTTTTGCCAGTCTTTGGGGATGTAGCCACCGTTGTTGTGCAGGGCGTCGGTGTCACCGGCCAGGGCCAGGGTGGCGACGTCGGCGTCCAGCCCGTCGATGATGCTGCGCGCCTGCTTGCCCGAGCCACCGTGGCTCTGCTTGATGGTCACGTCCTGACCGGTCTGGGCTTTCCAGTGTTTGGCAAAGGCGGCGTTGACCTCGACGTACAGCTCGCGGGTGGGGTCGTAGGAGACGTTGAGCAGCGTGAGCGGGGCTTGCGCCTGGGCCAGTGGCGCCAGGGAAGCCAGGCTGGCGACAGCGGCCAGGGCGGGCAGGAAAGTGCGGCGAGAAAACATGAAAGCTCCGTGGGGGTGGTTCGGTGGACCGAATCATCCGCA
>NZ_JAAQQT010000707.1:0-56417 GCF_011742065.1 Aquabacterium sp. A08 | reverse complement strand
GGAGCTTTAGTTTGAGAACGAATATAAATTCAGTTGAAAATTACTTTCACAACTATCAAGCCAGGCGCAAGCCCCCGTCGGCCTTGCCCTTGCCGGCGCGGGCCGGCGGCTTGCACAGACCACACACGTAGTGGCGGGCGTTCTCGTAGGGGTCCGTCACAAAGTGGCCGCCGCAGCAAGAGCACTTGGTGCGCACCAGCATGCCGGCGTCCATGAACTTGGTCAGGCGCCAGGCGCGGGTGAAGCTCAGCAGCGGCTCAATGCCGCAGGTGGTCATCTGCTCTTCGTACAGCTTGAAGGCCTTCATCACCACGTCGATCGGCTCCAGCGCCACCGTCTTGTTCAGGTACTCGGCGATGTTGACGTACAGCGACGAATGGATGTTGGGCTGCCAGCTCAGGAACCAGTCGGTGGAAAACGGCAGTTGGCCCTTGCTCGGCGACTTGCCGGCGACTTCCTTGTACAGGCGCAGCAGTTTTTCGTAGGACAGGCCGGTTTCGCTTTCCAACACCTGCAGGCGGGCGCCCAGGCCGATCAGCGCCACCGCGCGTTCGATGTCCTTGCTCTCGTTGACGATGCTCTTGACGGCGGCCATGGTGCTGCTCCTTCGGAGGGTTCGGTGATTGGGGTGAAGGTGGCTCAGGCGGTGGCGTCGGCCAGCTTGCCCGCCATCAGGATGGAGGCGTGCAGGCGCTGGGTGGTGTCGTTGCCCACGCGGTTCGGGGCGTGGCTGCTGGTCAGCAGGCCCCAGACCATGTCCTCGTCGGCGCGGAAGCGGCACAGCAGGGTGTTGGTGCTGGCCACCTTCATCACCTGGGCCGGCGACAGCGCGGCGATCAGTTCGGCCGACTCTTCGCTCACCCCCAGGCGGAACACCGCCTCGGCCTTGTCGGCGCGGATCAGCTGCTGCGCCAGCATCAGGTAGGTCAGGTTGGCTTCGCGGATGTCGGCCAGCAGCTGTTCGGTGGTGGTGTTTGCGGTGGTCATTTCACTCTCCGGTTTCGCTTCAAGCGCTTCGGCTAACACAGCCCGAAAAACGTTGATTCGTTGAAATGGATTGTGAAATTCCCCCTTTAAACCTTGAATCGGAAAACGGCTGTTCGGCGTGTCAGGCAAGTGGCGGTGGTGTGTCAGGCAAATTCCTACAGCGGCTTCCCCAGGCCATGGCAACCACGCCCTTGGGGGCTGAAAGGTGGTGACCCGCCGCGCCTTCAAGGACCAAGCCCAAGCATATGCTGGCTGAGGGTTCAAACTCCGTCACGTTTCGTTGCCGTTTACTGGTAGTGGTACCGACAAGCAATGACGACCAAGGCACGGTCGTCCACGGTGTACACCAGGCGGTGCGTGTCGTCGATACGGCGCGACCAAAACCCAGACAGGTTTTCCTTCAGGGGTTCGGGCTTGCCGATGCCCTCAAACGGGTGGCGCAAACAGTCCTTCAGCAGGGCGTGAATGCGCCTGAGCGTCTTCTTGTCCTGGCCTTGCCAGTATTCGTAATCGGCCCATGCGGCCAAGGTCCAGGTGAGCTTCAGCAGCGATGCCTCAGTCGTCACTGGCGAGGCCTCGCTGCACGGTCTGCCCTTGGCGGAACTGTTCGATGGAGCGCGCCAGGTGCGCGGCATTGGCCGGTGACTTGAGCAGGTGCACCGTCTCCATCAGGCCATTGAACGTGTCCAGCGACATGACCACCGCATCGGGCGCGTCACGGCGCGCGATCACGGTGTAATCCGCATCGTCAATGACCTGATCGATCACATGCTTGAGGCTGTTGCGGGCCTCGGAGAAATTGACCACACGCATAAAGCACCACACTCGTACAATTTAATGTACAAGTTTAACTTGTGCGATACCTCATGTCAATTTGGAGCGTTTCGCGGATTTGACGGCAGACTTCCCGGTTGCTGACTTGGGCGCCGGATTGACCTCGGCCGCATTCTGGACGTTGGGCCCCCGAAACGCGGCATCCACCGGCGAAGGTTTGCGCGGTGGCCAATTCGCTGGCCGTCAAGCCCTGCCAGCGGGCGAGCGGCGTGGACTGCCGAGGCTCTGCCACCTCCCCCAAACGGGGGATGGTCAACGCCACGGAACGGGCTAAGCTGTGAGCAGCGCCCGCCCCCGCGTGGCGCGTGGTCCACCATGCTTCAAGGAGCCTGCGCATGAACACCCTGTCTGCCTGCACCCTGGCCGCCCAACGCGCGCTGGCCGTCCTGGCCCTGACCGGCGCGGCCCTGAGCGCCGCCCAAACCCCGCCCGCCGAGCCGGTGCCGGTGGAAAACGCGGCCCTGCTGGCGCTGGTCAGCGGCCAACGCCTCCACACCGACAACGTGCAGTGGGGCCCGGTGCAACTGCAGTTCCGCGAAAACGGCACGCTCTACGGCAACAACAAAGGCGGAACGGATTCGGGCAAGTGGCGGGTGGAAGGCTCCACGCTGTGCCTGGAATGGCGCCGCTGGGACTACGCCGGCTGCGGCCTGGTGCAACGGGTGGGCGACCGCTACCAGCACCTCTGGCCCAACGGCACGCTGCACTTCACCTTCCAGCCCTGAACGGTGGCTTTCAAACCCAATGCGCTGAGTTGTTTTTGCCGACGCCACCCATGACCACCTCGAGCGTCCACGCGGAACCCGCCGTGGTCCGCGCCGTGCGCGTCAGCACCTACGTGCTGCTGACGCTGGCCGCCTTGCCGGTGCTGTTCCTCCTGCCCTTCATGTTCGACGACCCGAAGATGGGGCACCCGATACCGGCACTCTTGCTGTTTGCAGCGGTACTTTCTCCGGTCGGCGCTATTGCTTTCACACGCGGGGCATATCGGCGCGCCGTTGCGTCCGAGCAATGGGGCCGTTGCCTCGCATGGTCGCTGCTCCCCCTGGTGATTCCCTTGCCCTTGTTCATGAGCATAGGCGGGTACTTCAAACTGAAGGATCACTTTGCCTATCAGCAACGGCATGTGATGCGGGACGCCGATGGCGTGGTGGCGCATCTGGCCCTGCCCCCGGGCTGTGATACCCCGAATGGTTTTTGGAATTTCGACCAAGGCCAAGAGACCGGTCTGCGTGGCGAGTGGGAACAGCTCGACGGCCAAGGGATGTTCCGCTGTTTCAACGACGCAACAACACCAAAGGCCTACTTCACGCTTCGCGTGGCCAATGCGAAGAACAAAATACCCAATCGAGGTAACCCAATCGGCTGGACAAAACAGATGTTGAGGCCTCCCATCACTCTTCCCCTGAATGGCGTGCAGGTTCACATTGATAACTACCGTTTCGTGAGCGCCAGCGAAAAGGAAAAAGGCAAACAGGGCCCCCACATCCAAGCATGGGAGTTCCTGCCCGTTGGGGGCACGACGAGCCGCGCAAAAACCTACTTCAAAGGCAACGGCGACATCCACGAAATTCACATGGAGTTGTCCCTTCACCCGCGACTGACAGGCCAACTGCGGCTGATCAACCCCAATGCCACCGTGAACACGCCAGAGGCCATGTGGCGGCACATCCAGGCGGCTACCGCGTTTGGGCAAGGCCTTCTGCAAACACGCCCGGCCCCATGAGCATCTGGCTTTCAGGCCCCGGCGAACTGGCCGACGAGAACCGGCGCTTGGCTCGCAAACTGCTGCATCTATGGGTAACTGCCCTGGCACTGGCATAGCTGGCCGAGGCACCGATCACATGGCTCAACGATTGGGCCGACTGGGACGGTCGCCATGTACCCGTCGTTCATCATCTGTACAACCGCCCCGGCGACATTGCCGCTGTGGTGGCCCGCTTTTATGCGCTCGTGTGCGGCTTGGCGCCTGTAGGGGTGGCCTACCTGTTGAGGGGAGACGACCCACTGCACCGTCTGCAAATTGGCCTGCAGCAGCGAGGGGGCTGGGCGATTGCATGGCTTTATGCGTTGGGATTGCCACTGCTGGTAGGAAGCTTGGCCTTCGTCGTCTTCGCGGCCGGTACGGAAGGGCTGACACCAACCGGTCGCTACGCGCTGCTTTACTGGGGGCTCCACTCTCACTGGGGCTTGTTCATCGTGGGGCCCCTGCTGGCGGTTTTTGGGTGCTTCTGGACCACCGTCACGACATGGCTTCTGGCCGCACCGTTCCTCGCGCTGGTCCGCTGGGGCAAGAACTGAAAGGTACCATCCCAGTTCAGCCGAGATCTGACTCCGACATCGCTGCAGCCAACCCCTCCCGCCCACGCGCCTGCAGCGCCTCCACCGCCCCCTGCCGGTCAAGCGGTGCCTTGTTCTGGCTCAGCTTGGCCTTGCCCTCCCACCGGGTCACGGCAATCTCCAGGCCCACAATGGCCTGCAGCATCGCGTCCAGGTAGTCGGGCGGGGCGTCGCCCATCTTCCAGGGTTGGGGTTCGGTGGCTTCGTGGCTGCGCGTCAGGCGTGCCACCACGCCGCGCACAAACTTTTCATCGTCGCGCACGGTGAGCCGGCCGTGGGCGTGCACCACGGCGTAGTTCCAGGTGGGCACCTGGCGGTGGGTGTCGTGCTTGCTGGGGTACCAGCTGGGCGAGATGTAACCCTCCACCCCGCGAAACACCACCAGCACGTCGGCGCCGCCCGCGCACTGCTGCCACACCGGGTTGGCCCGCGCCACGTGCGCCGTCAGCGTGCCGTGTTCGCCGCGCGTCGGGTCATATTCAAAAGGGATGTGGTTGGCGTCCAGCCCCTCGGGCCCGTGCGTCACCAGCATGCCCAGCGGGTGCTGGCGGAGGATGCGCTGCAAGGCGTCGGGCTCGGTCAGCGCAAAGTGGGCGGGGGTGTACATGCCGGTGCTCGCGGGCGGGTCAGGCGTCGCCGCGCTGCATGCGCTCGCTCTTCCAGTACACGTCGTCGCCCCCGTGCATGCGGTTCAGCACCCGCGCCAGCACGAACATCAGGTCGCTCAGGCGGTTGAGGTACTGGCGCGGCGCGTCGTTCAGCGCCTCCTCGTTGCCCAGCGCCACCACCTGGCGTTCGGCGCGGCGCGCCACGGTGCGGCAGATGTGCGCCTGCGACGCGGCGCGGGTACCCGCCGGCAGGATGAATTCCTGCAGCCGCGGCAGCTGGGCGTTGTAGTGTTCCAGCGCCTCGTCCAGCGCCAGCACCGCCTCGCCCTTGAGCAGCTCGAAACCGGGCACGCTCAGTTCGCCGCCCAGGTTGAACAGCTGGTGCTGGATCTCCACCAGCAGCGTGCGCACGTCGGCCGGCAGGTCCTCGCACAGCAGCAGCCCCAGGTGGGAGTTGAGTTCGTCCACGTCGCCCATGGCGTGCACCCGCAGGCTGTTTTTGCTGACGCGCTGGTTGTTGCCCAGGCCGGTGGTGCCGGCGTCGCCGGTGCGGGTGGCGATCTGTGTGAGTCGGTTGCCCATGTGCTTTGCGGTCTCCGGGTGAATGGGGATAATCCGGCCATTATCCCCACCCGGCCCTGGCCCCGCCACACCGGGTGTTTGCCTTTTGGAGCCCCGCATGAACGCCCCCCTGCCCGCCCACCTCCTGCCCACCGTCGCGCTGCGCGCGGTGCCGGCCGAACTGCTGCAACAGCTGCAGGCGCGCTTCGGCGGGCAGTGCTCCACCGCGCTGGCGGTGCGCGAACAGCACGGCCGCGACGAGTCCGCCTTCACCCACGTGCCGCCGCCGGCGGCCGTGGTGTTCGCCGAATCCACCCAGGACGTGGCCGACGCCGTGCAACTCTGCGCCCAACACAGGGTGCCGGTCATCCCCTTTGGCGTGGGTTCGTCGCTGGAAGGGCACCTGCTGGCGGTGCAAGGCGGCATCAGCCTGGACGTGAGCCGCATGAACCGGGTGCTGTCGGTCAACGCCGAGGACCTGACCGTGACGGTGCAACCCGGGGTGACCCGGCAGGCGGTGAACCAGGCGGTGAAAAGCGAAGGGCTGTTCTTCCCCATCGACCCCGGGGCCGACGCCTCCATCGGCGGCATGGCCGCCACCCGCGCCAGCGGCACCAACGCCGTGCGCTACGGCACCATGCGCGAAAACGTGCTGGCGCTGGAGGTGGTGACCGCCCGCGGCGAGGTGGTGCGCACCGGCAGCCGTGCCAAGAAGTCCAGCGCCGGCTACGACCTGACGCGCCTGTTCGTCGGCGCCGAAGGCACGCTGGGGGTCATCACCGAGGTCACGCTCAAGCTCTACCCCCTGCCCGAAGCCATTTCCGCGGCCACCTGCTCCTTCCCCAGCATCGAGGCCGCGGTGCGCACCACCATCGCGGTGATCCAGATGGGCGTGCCGATTGCCCGCTGCGAGCTGATCGACGCGGCCTCGGTGCGCGCGGTCAACGCGCACAGCAAGCTGAACCTGCGCGAGGAACCGATGCTGCTGATGGAGTTCCACGGCTCGCCGGCCGGGGTGCAGGAACAGGCCGAAACGGTGCAGGAGATTGCCCGCGACCACGGCGCCCAAGCGTTTGAGTGGGCCACCACCCCCGAAGAGCGCACCCGCTTGTGGACGGCGCGGCACAACGCCTTCTTCGCGGCGCTGCAGACGCGCCCGGGCTGCAAGGCCATCACCACCGACACCTGTGTGCCCATCAGCCGGCTGGCGGACTGCCTGCTGGCCTCGGTGGCCGAGGCCGAAGCGGCCGGCCTGCCCTACTTCCTGGTGGGCCACGTGGGCGACGGCAACTTCCATTTCGGCTACCTGATCGACCCCGACAGCGCCGACGAACGTGCCCTGGCCGAGCGCCTGAACCACCAGGTGGTGGCGCGCGCCCTGGCCATGCAGGGCACCTGCACCGGCGAACACGGCATTGGCCTGCACAAAATGGAATTCCTGCGCACCGAAGCCGGCGACGGCGCCATCGCGCTGATGCGCGCCGTCAAGCAGGCGCTGGACCCCGACAACATCCTGAACCCCGGCAAGATCTTTTCGCTGTGACCGCCGCCACCGGCCCGGCCCGCCCCTGGCGGCGCTGGGCACTGCACCCCCTGTCCATCGCGCTGTACTACGCCGTGTTTTCGGCGTTGTGGATCCTGCTGTCGGACCGGGCCGTGGGTTGGCTGGTGCCGGACCCGGGCCAGGCGCTGCTGCTCAACACCGTCAAGGGCTGGTTCTTCGTGGCCGTGACCTCGATGCTGCTCTATGGCCTGCTGCTGCGCTGGCAGGCCCAGCACGAGCGCCCACGCCAGCCCGACACACCCCACAGCGACCACGCCCCTCGGGTGCCCCTGCTGGCGGTGACCCTGCTTGGGCTGACCATCGTCGGGCTGACGACGCTGAGCATCGGCCAGCGCTACCGCAGCGCCAAAGACGTGGCGGCCGCGCAGCTGCAGGCCATTGCCGACGCCAAGGCCCAGCAGCTCTGGGACTGGCACCAGGAACGGCTGGACAACGCCCGCCTGCTGCAACACGACCAGGACCTGCGCAGTCACTGGCTGGCCTGGCAGGCCGAACGGCACCCGACACACCTGCTGCACCTGCGCGAGCGGCTGGCCCGCTTTGCCAACGGCGTGCATTTCACCCGGGCCCACCTGGTGGGGCCCCAGGGCGTGGCCGTGACCCCGCCCGAGGAAACGCCCCCCGCACCCGACCCCACCCTGGACGCCGGCGTGGCCCAGGCCCTGGCCGAGGGACGGCCCCTGCGCATCGGCCCCTGGCGCGACGGGCTGGGCGCGCTGCGCCTGGCCTTCATCGCCCCGCTGGTGACGCAGGGCCCGCACCCGGCCGCGGTGGTGCTGCACGTGGACCCGGTGGGCAGCGTGCACCACTCGCTGGACAGCTGGCCGCTGCCCGAAACCAGCGCCGAATCCTTCCTGTTCCGCCAGGACGGCGATCAGGTGCTGTTCCTCAGCCCGCTGCGCTACGAACCCGAGGCGGCGCTGCGCAAGCGGCTGCCGCTGGACGCGCCGGAGCTGCTGACCGCCCGGGTGCTGCGCGGCGCGGCGCCGCTGGGCACCGCCCTGGAGGGCAACGACTACCGCGGCGTGCCGGTGCTGGCGGTGGCCCGCCGCATCGGCGACACCGAGTGGTGGATGCTGGTCAAGCAAGACCGCGACGAGCTGATGACCGGCGCCGTCGTCAGCGGCCTGACCATGGCCCTGGCCGGCGTGCTGGGCCTGTTCGCGGTGGGCGTGGGCCTGTACCTGCACCAGCAGCGCCGCGAACTGCGCCGCTCCAGCCGCGACCTGGACGAACTGCGCCGCACCCGCCAGGCGCTGCAGGACAGCGAACAGCGCTACCGCCTGCTGGCCGACAACGCCACCGACGTGATCTGGCTCTACGACCTGCGCAGCAAGCGCTTCGAGTACGTCAGCCCGTCCGTCGAACGGCTGCGCGGCTACACCCAGGAAGAAGCCCTGGCGCAGGGGCTGGACGAGACACTCACCCCCGACTCGGCCCTGGCGGTGCGCGAACAGCTGCCCTGGCGCCTGCAGGCCTTTGCCGACGGCGACGAGCTGATGCGCACCCAGGTCAACGAGGTCGCCCAGCGCTGCCGCGACGGCCGCAGTGTGCTGACCGAGGTGGTCTCCACCCTCATCCCCGACGAGCACGGCGCGGTGGCCAAGGTGCTGGGTGTGACCCGCGACATCACCACCCGCAAGCGGCAGGAGGCGCAGATCGTCCAGCTCTCGCAGGCCACCGAGCAGAGCCCGGCCGGCGTCATCATCACCAACCTGCAGGGCCAGATCGAGTACGTCAACCGCGCCTTTGAGCGGCTGACCGGCTACACCAGCGCGGAAGCCCTGGGCCGCAACCCCAACCTGCTGCAGTCGGGCAAGACCCCGGCCGACCGCTACACCGCCATGTGGGCCGCGCTGCACGCCGGGCGCCCCTGGACGGGCGAGGTCGTCAACCGCCACAAGGACGGCCACGAGATGGTGCAAAGCGTCACCATTGCCCCGGTGCGCAACGCCCACGGCCGGGTCACGCACTACCTGTCGGTGCAGCTGGACGTGACCGCCCAGCGCGACGCCGAGGCCAAGGCGCACCGGCTGGCCTGGTTCGACCCGCTGACCGGCCTGCCCAACCGCCAGCAGCTGCTGGACACCCTGCAGCGCAGCCTGGGCGAGCCGCACCGGCAGCCGCTGCAGAGCGCGCTGCTGCTGATCAACATCGACCGCTTCAAAACCCTGAACGACGCCCTGAGCCACGCCGCCGGCGACCAGCTGCTGCAACAGATGGCCCAGCGCCTACAGGCCCTGCAACAGCCCGGAGAGCTGCTGGCGCGCCTGGGCGGTGACGAATTTGCCCTGCTGCTGCACCACGGCCCGCGCGGCGGCGGCAACGCCTCCAGCGAGGCGATGCACCGCGCCAACGCCGTGCACCTGGCCCTGGCCCAGCCGTTCGAGCGCCCGGGGGCGGCCGCGCTCAACGTGAGTGCCAGCATCGGCGTGGCGCTGCTGCCCGACGGCCCGGCCGACGAACCCAGCGCGGTGCTGCGCCGGGCCGACACCGCGCTGCACCGCGCCAAGGAAGCCGGCGGCCAGCAGACCGCCTTCTTCGACGCCGACATGGGCCAGGTGGTGAGCCAGCGCTTCGCCATCGAACAGGACCTGCGCCGGGGCCTGGACGCCGGCGAGCTGCGCCTGTACCTGCAACCCCAGGTCAACGCCGACGGCCACACCGTCAGCGCCGAGGCCCTGGTGCGCTGGCAGCACCCGGACCGGGGCCTGGTGCCGCCGGGCTTGTTCATCCCGGTGGCCGAGGAAAGCGGCCTGATCGACCAGCTCGGCACCTGGGTGCTGGGCGAGGTCTGCCAGCACCTGGGCGCGCTGCACCGCGCCGGGCTGCGTCGGCCGATCTCGGTCAACATCAGCCCGCGCCAGTTCCACGACCCGCGCTTCATCCCCGAACTGCTGGCGCTGCTGGCGCGCACCGGGGCGCAGGCGGCCGACCTGATCCTGGAAATCACCGAAGGCGTGGTGGTGCAGAAGATCGACACCGTCATCCACCGCATGGGCGAACTCAACCGCCACGGCGTGCGCTTCTCCATCGACGACTTCGGCACCGGCTACTCCTCGCTGTCCTACCTCAAAAACCTGCCGATCCACGAACTCAAGATCGACCGCAGCTTTGTGCAGGACGCCCCCAACGACCCCAGCGACGCCGCGCTGGTGGAGGCCATCCTGTCGGTGGCGCGGCACCTGCGGCTGCGGGTGGTGGCCGAAGGGGTGGAGACGCCGGAGCAGGCCGCCTTCTTCACCCGCCACCCAGGGGTGCTGATGCAGGGCTACCTGTTCGGCCGGCCGGAACCGGCGCAGGCGCTGCTGGACCGCTGGCTGACGGACCAGGCCTGAAAGCGGACCGCGGGCCGCGTGGGCAGGGCGCGCCGCGTTCAGCCCGGGCCGGGCGCGGGCGGCACCGGCCGGTAGACCCAAACGGTGCGGCCGGGCACCGCCTCCAGGCGGCCCACCGGTGGCAGCCCGGGCGCCTCGAACGCCAGGCTGACCAGCCAGGCCCCGGGCCGCATCTCGGCCAGCGCCTTGGCCTGGGCCTGGACCATGGTTTCGGGGCGCTGGAACAGGTAGACCAGGTCGTAGTCGCCCCAGTGTTGCGCCCACATGTCGCCGCGCCGCACCCGGGCGCGCCGGCAGCGCCCGCGCGCCAGCCAGGCCAGGGGCCAGCTGCGCTCGACGCCTTCGAGCCGGGCATCGGGGTAGGCGCGCTCCAGGGCCCGCAGGCCATCGCCGGCCCCGGCCCCGGCGTCGAGGATGCGCGCCATCGGCGGCAAGGGCGCCAGCGCCGCCAGGCCCTCCAGCGCATCCCAGGGGGTGGGAAACACCGGCGCGTCGCGCCAGGCGCTGGGGGGGTAGAGCAACAGAAACACCGCCGCCGGCAACAGCCAGACCCAGGGCGGCAGGCCCGACAGCCCGGCGCTGAAGCCCCACGACAGCGGGAAGCCCAGGGCCATGAGGCCCTGTCGCCAACGCGTGCCCCCCGCCCGGCTGGCCCACAGCCCCAAGGCTGCCGCCGCCAGCGCCGACGGCACTAGGCCCAGCCCCAGCACCCGCAGGGTCACGAAGGTGCCCCAGGCCCCGCCCCACACCAGCACCGCCGGCAGCGGCCAGGGCAGTTGCAAGGGGTGCGGCATGGGGTGGCGGACGCGGGGCCGGTCGGGGTCAGCCGGCGCGGCCGCGCAGCCGGTCGATCAGGCCGTTGAGCGCTTCCAGCGAGCCGAAGTGGATGGCCAGCTCGCCCACCTCCTCCACCTTGCCGTGGCGCTTGACGCGTTTTTTCACCCGCACCTCGACCTCGGCCGTGAGCAGGTCCGACAGCTCCTCCTCGACCCGGCGCACGTCGCGCGACTTCTCGGCCTTGGGCTTTTGCGGCGTCAGGGCAAATTCGGCGCCCAGTTTTTTCACCAGGCTTTCCGCCTCCCGCACCGACAGGCTCTTGGCGCTGATCTGGTGCGCCGCGGTGATCTGCGTGGCCTTGTCCAGCGGCAACAGGGCACGGGCGTGGCCCATGTCGATGTCGCCGGCCATCAGCATGGTCTGCACCGGCTCGGCCAGGTGCAACAGGCGCAGCAGGTTGCTGGCGGCGCTGCGCGAGCGCCCGACGGCCTGCGCCGCCTCTTCGTGAGTGAGCGCAAACTCCTTCACCAAACGCTGCAAACCCTGGGCTTCTTCCAGCGGGTTCAGGTCTTCGCGCTGGATGTTTTCGATCAGCGCCATGGCGGCGGCGGCCTCGTTGGGCACGTCGCGCACCAGCACCGGCACGCTGGTCAGCCCGGCCAGGCGGGCCGCCCGAAAGCGGCGTTCGCCGGCGATGATCTCGTACACCGGGCGCGCGCCGCGCGGCGCGTCGGGCAGGCCCTGGGCCGTGCGCCATTCGGCCAGACGGCGCTCGCCGTCGGCCGCGTCCAGCCGGCGCACCAGAATCGGCTGCATGATGCCCTGGCCGCGGATGCTCTCGGCCAGTTCGTACAGCGCGCCTTCGTCCATGCGGGTGCGCGGCTGGTACACGCCGGGCACCAGGTCGCCCAGGTCCAGGGTGCTGGGCACGTCGGCGCTGGCGGGGGTGGGGGTGGCGCTGTCGTCGAGCTTGGGGCCGAGCAAGGCCTCCAGGCCACGGCCCAGGCCTTTGGGTTTTTTGGTCACCATGGTGGCGGTTGTCCTGTGGGGGGTGGTCAATGGCGCGGCGGGGTCGGGCTGGCCAGCTTGGCCAGGGTCTTGACGGCAAAGCCGCCGCCGGGCACCAGGGAGTTGGCGACGTCGGCGCCCAGGTCGAGCAACATGTCGCGCGTCACCACCTGCTGCACCTTGTCGCGGAACCAGTGGCCGTTCTCCACCACTTCGCCGTTGAGGCCGTCGACCTCGATCACCCCCAGCTTGTCCGCCGTGGTCCATTTGAATTCAAAGGCGAACACCGGGCGCACGTACAGGTGGCAGCTCTCGAACACCACCTGGTCCTGGTGGATCTCCAGCGCGTTGACGGCCTCGGCCGACAGCGCGGAACGCGCCATCTGTTGCGCGGCCACCAGGGACACCCGCGGCGCCACCAGTTGGCCGGCGGCGGGGGTGAAGGCCTGGTGTTCGGTGTGCTGGTAGCGCCGCACCAGCGCCTCCAGGTCGGCCGCTTTCAGGTCGCGCTGCATCGCGTCCACCCAGCGGTCGTAGGCGATGGTGCGTTGGCAGTGCTCCAACCCGACGAACTCGATGCGCGCCTTGTCCTTGAGCCGCTGCACCTCGTAAATGCGGTTGTCGATCTGCAGGCTCTGGGCCCACGGGTTGTTCACCGGCACGGTGTAGGTGAGCTGGCAGGTGTAGTCCAGCTCGCGCCGGGCCACGATGTGCCAGAACGGCTCCCAGCGCAGTTCGTGCTGCACCAGTTGCACCGTGTCTTCGCGCGGCCGGTTCAGGGGGTTGAACTTGGCCATCATGCCGAAGGCGCTGAGTTTTTTCTTCTCGGCCTGTTCCTGCGCGGCGCGCTGGGGGTAGTTCTCCTCGAACACAAAAATGCGCGGCAGGCTGCCGTCGATTGCTGCGTCAGTCATGCGGGCTTCCTCCGGGGGGTTGAGGGGAGTGGCCGAGCCACGGCTGGATCAGGGCCAGGCCCTCGGGCCAGTCGCCCAGGCCGGACTCGGCGTTGAGGTGGCCGCGGGCGCCGGCGTCCACCCAGCGGCTGCCCCAGTCGCGGGCCAGGGCCTGGGCGCGGTCGGCGCTGCAGTACGGGTCGTTCTGGCTGCCCACCAGCACGCTGGGGAACGGCAAGGCGTCGCGCACGATGGGCGCCCAGCCGGGCAGTTGGGGGGCCAGGGCGGGCGCTTCCACGTCGCCCGGGGCCACCAGCAGGGCCCCGCGCACCTGGCCGGTGTGGCGCGAATGGCGCGCCCACGCGGCCACCAGCACGCAGCCCAGGCTGTGCGCCACCAGCACCACCGGGCCGGGGGTGTCCACCAGCACCGTGTCCAGCCGGGCCAGCCAGTCGCCGCGGCGCGGGGTCAGCCAGTCGTGCTGGTCCACCCGCTGGAAACCGTGGCGCTGCTCCCAGCGGCTTTGCCAGTGGCCGGGGCCGCTGTTCTGCCAGCCGGGCAACAGCAGCACCCGGGGGGGCGCGGGGTGGGTGGGTGTGTTGGGCACCGGCATCAGTGGGTTTGGCTGCGCTCGACCATTTCGCGGGCGAATTCCACAAAGGCCTTGCTGCCGCGCGCGGCCGGGTCGAACACCACGCCGGGCAGGCCGTAGCTGGGCGCCTCGGCCAGGCGCACGTTGCGCGGGATGACGCTGTTGAACACCTTGTCGCCGAAGTGGTCCTTGAGCTGGTCGCTGACCTGCTGTTGCAGGGTGATGCGCGGGTCGAACATGACCCGCAGCAGGCCGATGATCTTGAGGTCGCGGTTCAGGTTGGCGTGCACCTGCTTGATGGTGTTGACCAGGTCGCTCAGGCCCTCCAGCGCGAAGTACTCGCACTGCATGGGCACGACCACGCCGTGGGCGGCGCACAGGCCGTTGAGGGTGAGCATGCTCAGGCTGGGCGGGCAGTCGATCAGCACGAAATCGAAATCGGCGTCCACCGCGGCCAAAGCCTGCTTCAGGCGCTTGTCGCGCTGTTCCAGGTCCACCAGTTCCACCTCGGCGCCGGCCAGTTCGCGGTTGGCACCGAGCACATGGTAGCCGCAGCGCTCGGCCAGCACCGCCGCCTCGGCCACACTGGCCGAGCCCAGCAGCACGTCGTACACGCTCAGCGCCAGCTCGCGCTTGTTCACCCCCGAGCCCATGGTGGCGTTGCCCTGGGGGTCCAGGTCCACCATCAGCACGCGCTGCCCGACCTTGGCCAGGCCGGCGGCCAGGTTGACGGTGGTGGTGGTCTTGCCCACCCCCCCTTTTTGGTTGGCGACGCAAAAAATCTTGGCCATGGTGCAACGGTCCGGTGAGAAGGGGAAGAGCGCTCAGCGCGACAAGGCCAGCTTGAGACCGAAAGCCACCAGGCAGGCCCCGCCCAGCCGGTGGAGCCACTGCGTGGCGCGGGGGTTGGCGCGCAGCCGGTCGGCGAGCCAATGGGTCAGCCCCACCACCACCAGGCCGTAGCCCAGGGTGAGTGCGGCAATGGTCGCGGCCATGACGCCGAAGGTGAGCAGGCCCTGGTGCCGCGCCGGGTCCACGAACAGGGGGAAGAAGGCCATGTAAAACACGATGGCCTTGGGGTTGAGCAGGGTGATGGCGAGCGCCTGGCGGAAATACTGGCGGGGGCGGATGTGCAGCACGGGCGCGTCACCGGGGCGGCTGCGCAGCATCTGCCACCCCAGCCAGGCCAGGTAGGCGGCGCCCAGCCACTGCACCGCGTGAAAAGCGGCCGGGTAGGCCGCCAGCAGCGCCGCGACGCCGGCCACGGCCAACCACATCAGCACCTGGTCGCCGGCGATGACCCCCAGCGTGGCGGCCAATCCACCGCGCACGCCGCCCTTGCCGGTGGAGGAGATCAGCGCCAGGTTGCCCGGCCCGGGGATGGCCAGGAACAGGAGGATGGCGGCAACAAAGGCACCGTAATCGGCCACACCGAACATGCTGCGTACTCGCTGGAGGGAAAAATGGCGGGCGCTCGCCCCGCCGGAACGGGTCTTGAGTTTACGTGGTTTCTGCGCGCGGGCTGGCGCCCACCTTCGTCACGCCAAGGCCAACCGGTGGCTGCCAGGCGCCGAGCGCGTGCGGGCGCAGCGAGCGGCCACGGGTGTCAGTGCTCGCCTGGGCGCAACCAGAGCAAGCAGCGCTCGGCCGCCAGCCCCGGCACGGCCAAAGGTTCCACGTGAAACACCTGCACCGCGGGCGGCAGGGCCGCGACCTCGTCGTGCGGCATCTTGCCCTTCATGGCCAGCCACACGCCGCCATCGGCCAGGCTGCCGCGGGACCAGGCGGTGAAGTCCGCCAGCGACGCGAAGGCGCGCGAGGTCACCACGTCGAAGGTCTGGGTCAGGTGCTCCACGCGGGCGTGGAGGCCGTGCAGGTTGGGCAAGCGCAAGGCCGCCGCCACCTGCTGGATGAACAGGGCCTTCTTGGCCACGGTGTCCACGCAACTCACATCCACCTCAGGGCAGGCAATGGCCACGACCGCGCCGGGCAGACCGGCGCCGGAACCCACGTCCAGCAGGCGGGCGCCGGCCGCCAGACCGGCCTGGGCGAGGTGGCGGCGCAAAGGGGCGACCAGCGCCAGGCTGTCCAGCAGGTGGTGGGTCAGCATGTCCTGCGGGTTGCGCAACGCGGTCAGGTTGTACACCTTGTTCCACTTGGCGACCCAGTCCAGGTAGGCCAGCAGGGTCTGCACCTGCGCGTCGGTCAGCGCCAGGTCCAGCGCCGCCAGCCCGTCGCGCAGGCCTGCCTCCAGCGGGTGCGCGCTCATGCCGACGCCGCCGTGGACTCGCTCGGCGTGGCCGCGTCGGTCGGCACGTCGGCAAAGCCCTTGTACTTGCCGCGCTTGAGGTGAATCAACAGCAGCGAAATCGACGCCGGGGTGATGCCCGAAATCCGCGAGGCCTGGCCCAGGGTTTCGGGCTTGTGCTTTTGCAGCTTTTGGCGCGCCTCGAAACTCAGCGCCGACACCTGGGTATAGTCCAGGTCCAGCGGCAGGCGCAGGTGCTCGTAGTGGGCGGCGCGCTGCACCTCGTCGCGCTGGCGGTCGATATAGCCCGAATACTTGGCGGCAATTTCCACCTGCTCCAGCACCTCGTCGTACTGCGCGCCCAGTGTTTCACGTGAAACCGGCCGGCGCTCGGCCGGTGGCGCAAAACGGCCGCCCTCCATTGCCACCAGATTTTCGTAAGCCACGCCGGGGCGGCGCAGCAGGTCGAACAGGTTGTACTCGCGTTCGATGGCCTTGCCCAGCACCCGTTCGGCTTCCGCCGCCGACAGGGTGCGCGGGTTCACCCAGGTGGACTTGAGCCGCTCGGTTTCACGTGAAACCGCATCGCGTTTGCGGCAGAACGCGTCCCAGCGGGCGTCGTCCACCAGACCCATGCGGCGCCCGGCCTCGGTCAGGCGCAGGTCGGCGTTGTCCTCGCGCAGCTGCAGGCGGAACTCGGCGCGGCTGGTGAACATGCGGTAGGGCTCGGTCACGCCCTTGGTGATCAGGTCGTCCACCAGCACGCCCAGGTAGGCCTCGTCGCGGCGCGGCGTCCAGGGCGCTTCGCCGCGCACCTGCAAGGCCGCGTTCAGGCCGGCGAACAGGCCCTGGGCCGCGGCCTCCTCGTAACCGGTGGTGCCGTTGATCTGACCGGCAAAAAACAGGCCGTGGATCTGCTTGGTTTCGAAGTTGCTTTTCAGCTCGCGCGGGTCGAAGTAGTCGTACTCGATGGCGTAGCCCGGCCGCAGGATGTGCGCCTGTTCCAGCCCGGGAATGGAACGCACCAGCGCGTACTGGATGTCGAACGGCAGGCTGGTGGAAATGCCGTTGGGGTAGAACTCGTTCGTCGTCAGCCCCTCGGGCTCCAGGAAGATCTGGTGGCTGTCCTTGTCGGCAAAGCGGTTGATCTTGTCTTCCACGCTGGGGCAATAGCGCGGCCCCACGCCCTCGATCTTGCCGGTGAACATCGGGCTGCGGTCGAAACCGGAGCGGATGATGTCGTGCGTGCGCTCGGTGGTGTGGGTGATCCAGCACGGCAGCTGCTGCGGGTGCATGCTCGCCTGGCCCATGAAACTGAACACCGGCACCGGCCGGTCGGCGGTGTCGGAGCCGGGCATGCCGTCGCCCGGCTGTTCGGTACAGCGCGCAAAGTCGATGGTGCGACCGTCCAGCCGCGGCGGGGTGCCGGTTTTCAGGCGGCCCTGCGGCAGCTTCAACTCTTTGAGCCGGGCCGACAGGCTGACCGCCGGCGGGTCGCCGGCGCGGCCGCCGGCGTGGTTTTCCAGGCCGACGTGGATCTTGCCGTCCAGGAAGGTGCCGGCCGTCAGCACCACCGCGCGCGCGCGGAAGCGGATGCCCACCTGCGTCACCGCGCCCACCACCCGGTCGCCCTCCACCATCAGGTCGTCCACCGCCTGCTGGAACAGCGTCAGGTGGGGCTGGTTTTCCAGCATACGCCGGACGGCCGCCTTGTACAGGATGCGGTCGGCCTGGGCTCGGGTGGCGCGCACCGCCGGCCCCTTGCTGCTGTTGAGGATGCGGAACTGGATGCCGCCCTCGTCGGTGGCCAGCGCCATGGCGCCGCCCAGCGCGTCCACCTCTTTGACCAGGTGGCCCTTGCCGATGCCACCGATGGACGGGTTGCAGCTCATCTGCCCCAGGGTTTCGATGTTGTGGCTCAGCAGCAGGGTCTGGCAACCCATGCGCGCCGCGGCCAGCGCGGCCTCGGTGCCGGCGTGACCGCCGCCCACAACAATGACGTCAAATTCCTGGGGATAAAGCATGGTGGCATCCGTGCGGCGCGCGTGGCGCCCAAAAGAAGAAACCAGCACACAAGGTACTGGTAAGCCTTTGATTTTACTTGAGGCGAGGGTTTTCATCCATCCCCCGTCCGACCCACCCGCGGCCCGGGATGCGAGACAATCGCCGTCATGCAACACCCCCTGCCCCTCCTGACCTTCGCCGGCAGCACCCGCGCCGGCTCCTGGAACCGCCGCCTCGCCGCCGTGGCCGCCGACCTGGCCACCGCCGAAGGCGCCCACGTCACCCAGCTGGACCTGGCCGACTTCGACGTGCCGCTCTACAACGCCGACCTGGAGGCGCGCGGCACCCCGCGCGACGTGGTGCGCCTGAAAGAGATCTTCCACGCCCACCCGGCCTGGATCGTCTGTTCGCCCGAGTACAACGGCAGCTACACCGCCCTGCTCAAGAACACGCTGGACTGGGTGTCCAGCCCCATCAAGGGCGACCCCGATTGGGCCAGTGGCACCAAACCCTTTGCCGGCAAGGTGGTGGGGCTGCTGTCGGCCTCGCCCGGCGCGCTGGGCGGGCTGCGCAGCCTGTCGCACCTGGCGCCCCTGCTGCGGCAACTGCAGTGCTGGGTGGCACCGCAGCAGTTCGCCCTGGCCAAGGCCGGTGAAGCCTTCGATGCCAACGACCAACTCGTCGGCGACGCCGCACGCCAGGCCGTGCAGGGCGTGGTGCAACAGGTAGTCGGGGCCGCGCGCCGGCTGCACGGCTGAATGGACTGCCGCCCCGGCTGCGCCGCCTGCTGCACCGCCCCTTCCATCAGCAGCCCCCTGCCCGGCCTGCCCCACGGCAAGCCGGCGGGTCAACCCTGCCCGCACCTGGACGCAGCGCTGCGCTGCCGCCTGTTCGGCCGCCCGGAGCGGCCGCGGGTCTGCGGCTCGCTGGCGCCATCGGCCGAGATGTGCGGCCCCGACCGCGCACACGCCCTGCACTTTCTGCAACGGCTGGAGGCGGCCACCGCGCCGCGGCGCCACTAGCCCCCGGAGACCCGCCATGGACTTCGCCGACGCCTACCTGGACCAGATCGAAGCCGTGGCCGAATGGATGCGCCTGCCGCGGGTGCGGGCCTTGCACCTGCCGCCGCAGCCCCGGCACAAGGACAACCTGGGCGAATTCTGTGCGCTGGAACTGGACGACGGCAGCATCGGCCTGTCCTATGTGTTGTTCGACAACACCCTGGCCCAGCTGCGCGCCCAGCACGCCGACGCGGCCCTGGCCGGCGCCGACGCCCTGACCCTGGCGCGCCAGTACACCGGGGCCAGCGGCGCCGCCCGCACCGTTGGCTTTGCCGCGGCCAACGCCTTGAGCCACAGCCTGTGGCGACGCGCCGGCTACGTGCCGCCGAGCAGCCGCGACGCCATCGGCGGCATCGACCCGCAGCCCGGCGAACACATCGGCATGATCGGGTTGTTCCCGCCACTGGTGCAGGCCGTGACGCGCCACGGCGCGCAGCTCACCGTGGTCGAACTCAACCCCGCGTTGGCGGGCGACCACGCCGGCCACCGGGTGACGCTGGACGCCACCGCGCTGCAGGCCTGCGACAAGGTGCTGTCCACCAGCACCCTGCTGCTCAACGACACGCTGGACCGCATGCTGGCCCTGTGCCGGCGGGCGCGGCGGTTCGCCCTGATCGGGCCCAGCGCCGGCTGCCTGCCCGACGCCCTGTTTGCCCGCGGCGTGACCCACGTCGGCAGCAGCGAGGTGGTGGACCGCCCGGCGTTTCTGGACGCGCTGCGCGCCGGTGAAAAGCGCGGCGCGGCCACCCGCAAATACGGTCTGGACCCGGCGAACTACCCGGGCTTCGCCGCCCTGCTGGCCCGGCTTTGACGCGGCGCGGCCCCCGCCGCACAATGGGCCCATCGCCCCCCCCGCCAGCCCACAGGAGCCCCGGCCATGGACACGCCCCACCACCGTTTCAGCGAACTGTTTGCCCAGCTTGGCCTGCCCAGCGACCCGGCCAGCGTGGCGCACTTCCTGGCGCAGCACCGCCCCCTGCCAGGCCACGTCGCCCTGGCCGACGCCCCGTTCTGGAGCCCGGCCCAGGCCGCCTTGCTGCGCGAGGAATGGGCCGAAGACGCCGACTGGGCCGAGGTGGTGGACCAATTGAACGCCGCCTTGCGCGCCTGAGGCCACCCCCCCGCCGACACCGGTCCCCCAGCACGGGGGTGGCCGGCTTCGCACCGCCGTGCACCATCCGGCCTGAAAAGCCGCCCACCCGTCGCCCCCCACCGCCAGCCGCACCGGGCGGGCGCTTTGTTGCGCGCGCATTCAGCCCCCCGTAAGTTTTCAGCAATACAGGTGCCTAGAATGGTTTTGGATTTTTAACGCAAAACTTTTCATTATGGAAAAATCTGTTTACCAACGAATGAGGACTAACCCGAAGTTCGCCGAACTGGTGCGCCGGCGCAGCCGCTTCGCCTGGACCCTGTCGGCCGTGGTGCTGGCGCTGTTCTACGGTTTCGTGCTGGTGGTGGCGTTCGCCCCCCAACTGCTGGGCCAGCCGCTGTCGGCGGGTTCGCCGTTCACCGTGGGCCTGGTGCTCGAACTGGGCATGTTCGTCCTGTTCTGGGTGCTGACCGCCGTGTACGTGCGCCGCGCCAACACCGAATTCGACGCGCTGACGCAAGACATCGTGCGCGAAGCCCACACCGGAGCCGCCCGATGAACCGCCCCCCCCTGCGCACCGCCGCCACCCTGCTCGCCGGCCTGGCCCTGAGCGGCCTGGCCTTCGCCGGCCCCGGCATCGACGGCACCACCGAACAGCAGGCCACCAACTGGCACGCCATCGGCATGTTCTGCGCCTTCGTGGCCATGACCATGGGCATCACCTACTGGGCGGCCAGCCGCACCAAGTCGGCGTCCGACTTCTACACCGCCGGCGGCGGCATCACCGGCTTCCAGAACGGCCTGGCCATTGCCGGCGACTACATGTCGGCCGCCACCCTGCTGGGCCTGACCGCCATGGTCTTCACCACCGGCTACGACGGCTACATCTACATGATGGCCTTCTTCGCCGGCTGGCCCATCATCCTGTTCCTGATGGCCGAACGCCTGCGCAACCTGGGGCGCTTCACCTTCTCCGACATCACCGCCTACCGGCTCGACCAGGGCAAGGTGCGCACCATGGCCGCGATCTCGTCGCTGACCGTGGTCTGCTTCTACCTGATCGCGCAGATGGTGGGCGCGGGCCAGCTGATCAAGCTGCTGTTCGGGCTGGACTACAACGTCGCCATCTTCGCGGTGGGCCTGCTGATGATGGTCTATGTGACCTTCGGCGGCATGGTGGCCACCACCTGGGTGCAGATCATCAAGGCCTGCATGCTGCTGACCGGCGGCACGCTGGTGATGCTGCTGGCCATGAGCCAGTTCGACTTCTCCTTCGCCAACCTGATGGAGCGGGCCATGGCCGTGCACAAGCTGGGCGACAAGCTGATGCACCCGGGCAGCTTCCTGGCCGATCCGGTCACCGCCATCTCGCTCGGCCTGGGCCTGATGTTCGGCACCGCCGGCCTGCCGCACATCCTGATGCGCTTCTTCACCGTGACCGACGCCAAAGAGGCGCGCAAATCGGTGCTGTACGCCTCGGGCTTTGTGGCCTACTTCTTCAACGTCATCCTGCTGATGGGCCTGACTGCCATCATCATCGTCGGCCAGAACCCCGAGTTCTTTGAGGGCGGCGAACTGGGCGGCAAGCTGGTGGGCGGCGGCAACATGGTGGCAATGCACCTGTCCAAGGCCGTGGGCGGCAACATGCTGCTGGGCTTCCTGGCGGCGGTGGCGTTTGCCACCATCCTGGCGGTGGTGTCGGGCCTGGCGCTGGCCGGCGCCTCGGCCATTTCGCACGACCTGTACGCGCGCGTCATCAAGAAGGGCACCGCGTCCGAAACCGACGAGATCCGCGTCTCCAAGTACGCCACCATCGTGCTGGGCTTCATCGCCATCGGCCTGGGCATTCTGTTCGAGAAGCAGAACGTGGCCTTCATGGTCGGCCTGGCCTTCGGCATCGCGGCCGCGGCCAACTTCCCGGTACTGATCCTGTCGATGTACTGGAAGGGCCTGACCACCCGCGGCGCCCTGGCCTCGGGCTACAGCGGCCTGGTGTCGGCGGTGCTGTTCGTGCTGCTGTCCAAGTCGGTGTGGGTGGACGTGCTGGGCAACACCGCCCCGCTGTTCCCCTACACGCAGCCGGCGCTGTTCGCCATGCCCATCGCCTTCCTGATGGCGTTCGTGGTGTCGGGCCTGGACCGCAGCGCCCAGGCGAAGCGCGAAATCGCCGCCTTCGACGACCAGTACGTGCGCGCCCAGACGGGTTTTGGTGCCGCCGCCGCGTCCAACCACTGAGCCCCGCGCCCGACCCCACCCCGGTCGGAACCGGACACAAAAAACCGCCGTGCGACCCACGGCGGTTTTTTCTTGGGGCAAGCGGTTTACTGCTTGACCGCCTCGACCTGGATCACCAGGCGCACCTCTTTCGGGAAGCCATAGGCGATGCCGTAGTTCATGCCATAGGCGGTGCGGTCCACGGTGGCGGTGAAATCGCCGCCGCAGACTTCGCGCTTGAGCATCGGGTTGTCGTAGCAGTTGAACTGGCTGGCCTGGAGCGTCAGCGGGCGGGTCTGGCCCATGAAGGTGAACTGGCCCATCACCTCGGCCACCTTGTCGCCGTTGAAGACGAATTTGTCGGACACGAAGCGCGCCTTGGGGTGCTTGGCGGTGTCGAACAGGTCGGCGCTGTTGAGGTGCTTGTCGAACGCGGCGGTGCCGGTGTTGATGGACGCCACGTCGATGGTGATGTCGACCTTGCCGGTCTTGGCGGCGCGGTCGAACTGCACCGTGCCTTCCTTCTTGTCGAAGCGGCCGCGGTTGGTGGAGGTGCCGAAGTGGGGAATCTCAAACGTCACAAATGTGTGGGTCGGGTCGATCGCGTAGTCGGCGGCCTGGGCGGCACCGGCCGACAGCAGGGTGGCGGCAGCAAGCAGGGACAGGGTCTGGCGCATGAAAGGGCTCCTGGGTGTGAAAAAGGGGTTGTGAAACGGGCGATCAGAGCTGGCCCACGCCGGTGAGCGCGAGCTTGAATTTGACCTGCACCTCGTCGGCCACCATGGACGTGTCGGACCATTCGGCCTCGCCGATCCTGAAGGCCAGGCGCTTGAGCGGGAAGGCACCGGTGGCGGTGGTGACCGCGCCGTTCTGGGTCAGGGTCACCGGCACCATGACCGGGCTGCTCACGCCCTTGATGCGCAGCTGACCCGCGACCTCGAACTGGTGGGCCGACAGCTTTTTCACGGCGCTGGACTGGAAGGTGGCCTGGGGGAACTGAGCGGTGTGGAACCAGACCGGCTTGGGCAGTTCGGCGTCGGTTTCGCGCGCGCCCAGGGTAGCGCTGGTCACGTCCACGGTGAAGGCGATGCGGCTGGCCGCGGGCTGGGCCGGGTTGAAGGCGATCTGCGCGTCAAAACGGCGGAAGTGGCCCTGCACCGGCACCCCCATCTGCTTGCTGACGAAGGCAATTTCGCTTTGCGCGGGCAGCAGCAGCAGCTGCGCCCAGGCGGGCGCGGCCACCCCGGCGGCGGCCAGGGCCACGGCGGGCCAGAACAAATGAGGTTTCATGGTCAAACGGGTATCGAAAAGAAAGGGACGCGGCACGGGCGGCATCAGGCGCGGCCCAGGCCCATGCGGGCGAGCAGGCCGTCGCGGTCCACCCAGGCGTGCTTGAGCGCCCCGGCCACGTGCAGCACCACCAGCCCCGCCAAGGCGTAGGCGGCCCAGCCGTGCCAGGGTTTGAGGGCCTCGGCCAAAGCGGGTTCCGCCGCCACCAGGTCGGGCAGGGGCCACACCCCGAACAGCACCACCGGGAAACCGGCGGCCGAGCTGTAGGCCCAGCCCAACAGGGGCACCGCAAAAAACGCCAGGTACAACCCCAAGTGGGTGCCGTGGTGGGCCAGGCGTTGCCAGGCCGGCATGGCCTGGGCAATGGCCGCGGGCAGGGCCGGTGGCGGTTGCCACCAGCGCCACCCCAGGCGCAGGAAGGACAGCGCCAGCACCACCACCCCGGCCCATTTGTGCCAGTTGTACAGCTTCAGGCGTTGCGGCGAAAACGGCAGGTCCACCATGTACAGCCCCACCGCGAACAGGCCCACCAGGGCCAGCCCCAGCAACCAGTGCAGGGCCATGGCCACCGGGTGGTAGCGGGACAGCGGGGGAGCGGGCAAAGTCATGCAGGCAGTGTACGGAGCGGTCTGGCGCCACGGGGACAGCCGGGCTTGAAGAAACCATTCAATTTTTTCGAACGCAAACCGCCTCTATCGACAAGCGCCACCGGCCAGCGGCGCGACCCTGCCTACAATGGCCCCATGCACCCGCCCGAACTGGACCGCCTGCTCGACCACTACCCGGCCCTGGACGGGCAGCGCACGGCCCTGGCGGCGCTGGCCTGCCACCGGGTGGGCGGCGACACCCTGCTGTTCCGCGAACTCGACCCCTGCCAGGGCTTTCCGCTGCTGCTGGCCGGCGAGGTGCGCGTCTGCCGCGCCAGCGCCAACGGCCGCGAACTGGAGCTGTACCGGGTGCAGCCGGGCGAGATGTGCCTGGTGTCGTCGGCCAGTCTGTTTGCCGGGCAACCGCTGTCGGCACGCGGCCTGACCACCGGCCCGACCGAGCTGGTGCTGCTGCCGCCGCCGCTGTTCCGCCAGGCCCTGGGCCACGAGGGCTTCCGCGATTTCGTGCTCGGGCTGTTCGCCGCGCGCATGGCCGACCTGACCGCGCTGATCGAATCGGTCGCCTTCCAGCGGCTGGACAGCCGGCTGGCCGGCACCCTGCTGGGGCACGGCCCGCAGCTGCGCACCACCCACCAGGCGCTGGCGGACGAGCTGGGCACGGTGCGCGAGATCGTCACCCGCCTGTTGCGCCGTTTCGAGCGCGAGGGGCTGGTCACCCTGTCGCGCGAGTGCATCACCATTTGCAACGGGGCCGGGTTGCGCGCCCTGGCCAGCGGCCCGGCCGGCGACGCCACCCCGGCACGGCCGGCTGTGTGACCCCGGTCACAGAAGGCCGCGGCCGAAACGGGTTCAATGCGCCTGAGGTGACCGTGGCGCCCAGTGGGGCGCGCGGTCGTGTCCCCCGCACGGCGCACCGCGCCAGGAGTTCCCCATGATCAAAAACGTCGGCGGCATTGACCGCATCCTCCGCATCGTCGTCGGCCTGGTGCTGATTGCTCTGGCAGCCACCGGCACCGTGGGCCTGTGGGGCTACATCGGCGTGGTGCCGCTGCTGACCGGCCTGGTCGGCTGGTGCCCGCCCTACGCGCTCTTTGGCTGGAACACCTGCAAAACCAAGTCCTGAGGCCGGGCGGCCTCAGTCCCGGTAGAGCGCGGGCTCGCCGGGCGGCCGGGTCTTGAAGCGCCGGTGCAGCCAGTGGTACTGGCCGGGCATGGTGCGGATGTAGGCCTCCAGCTCGGCGTTCATGCGCTGCGCGTCGGCCGCGTCGTCGTCGCTGGGGTAGTGGGCCCACGGCGGCATCAGCTCGACCCGGTAGCCGCCGGACACCAGGCGGCACACCCACGGCACCACCGGCACGCCGGCGGCCTTTGCCAGGCGGGGCAGCGAGGTGACGGTGGCGGTGGGGACGCCAAAAAACGGCACGAACACCGAGTCGCGCGCGCCCAGGTCCATGTCGGGCAGCAGGCACAGGGCGGCGCCTTCGCGCAGGCCACGCAGCAGCGGGCGGGTGCCTTCGTGGCGCGACACCAGGCGCGGTGCGCGGAAACGCTGGCGGCCTTCGCGCACCCAGCGGTCGATGGCCGGGTTGTCCTGGGGCGCGTAAAACGTCCACCACGGTTTGTCCACCGACAGGGTCAGGCGCGCCCAGCCGGCGTCCATGCCGTAAAAGTGCGGCACGAAATGCAGCACCGCGCCGGGTTGCGACAGCACCTCCAGCGCCCCGGTCAGGGCCACGCGGCGCTCGACCAGCTCGGCCGGACCGTGCCACAGCCACACCCGGTCCACAAACGACTGGCCAAAGTGCTTGAAGGTCTCCCAGGTCCAGCGCCGCCGGGTGGCCGCGCTCTCGCCCGGGAAGCACAGGTCCAGGTTCTGCTGCACGATGCGCCGGCGCCGCGCCGCGCCCAGGTAGAGGGCCGCGCCCACCACCCAGCCCGCCGCGCGGAACAGCGGCAAGGGCAGGCGCGCCAACCGGCGCAGCCAGGGGCGGTCGGCGGGGGGGGTGGCGGGCGAGGGGGGGGGCATGGTCGGCGGCGGCAGATGCCGGATTATGCAAGAGGGCTTCGCCGAGGCGACAGACGCGGCCCGGTCGGGCGGCCTATCATCATCCGCCATGAGCACCCTTTTCGACCCCGTTCACGTGGGCGCCTGGTCGCTGCCCAACCGCAGCGTCATGGCCCCCCTCACCCGCAACCGCGCGCCGGGCCAGGTGCCCACGCCGCTGATGGCCACCTACTACGCCCAACGCGCCCACCCGCAGCACGGCGCCGGCCTGATCGTCACCGAGGCCACGCCGATCTGCCCCGAGGGCCATGGCTACGCCGACACCCCCGGCCTGCACACCGACGAACAGGTGCGCGCCTGGAAAACCGTGACCGACGCGGTGCACGCCGTGGGCGGGCACATCGTGGTGCAGCTGTGGCACGTGGGCCGGGTGTCGCACACCAGCCTGCAGCCGGACGGGCAGGCGCCGGTGGCGCCGTCGGCGGTGCGGGCCAACGCCAAAACCTACATCTTCACCGAGCAGAACGGCCAGACCGTGGGCACCTTCGTGGCAACCTCCGAGCCGCGCGCCCTGCGCCTCGACGAGCTGCCCGGCATCGTGCAGGCCTACCGCGACGCCGCGCGCCGTGCCATCGAGGCGGGCTTTGACGGCATCGAGGTCCACGGCGCCAACGGCTACCTGCTGGACCAGTTCCTGCGCCGCGGCAGCAACCACCGCACCGACGCCTACGGCGGCCCCATCGAGCACCGCGCCCGGCTGCTGCTGGAGGTGATGCGGGCGGTGTGCGACGAAATCGGCGCCGACCGGGTGGGCCTGCGCCTGTCGCCGGTGACCGCCGCCAACGACGCGCAAGACGACGACCCGCAACCGCTGTTTGAACACGTGGTGCGGCAGCTGGCGCCGCTGGGGCTGGCCTACCTGCACCTGATCGAAGGGCAGACCGGCGGCGCGCGCGACTTCCAACAAGGCCCCGCACCGTTCGACTACGCCGCGCTGCGCCAGGCCTACCGCGACGCCGGCGGCCGCGCCGCCTGGATGGTGAACAACGGCTACGACGCCGCGCTGGCCCAGCAGGCGCTGGACGGCGGCGCCGACCTGGTGGCCTTCGGCAAGGGCTTCATCGCCAACCCGGACCTGACGCGCCGGCTGCGCCAGGGCGGCCCGTTCAACGAGCCCGACCGCGCCACCTTCTACGGCGGCGGCACGCAGAGCGAGAAGGGCTACACCGACTACCCGGCGCTGGCCTGAACCGACCCAGCGTCGGCCCCGGCGCCAGCCGAGGCCGGCGGCTGGCGGCGCACAAAGGCCTCGAACGCCTCGGGCGCCAGGGGCGGCGAGAACCAATAGCCCTGGAACAGGTGGCAACCGTGGTCGCGCAGGTAGCGCCACTGGGCCTCGGTCTCCACCCCTTCGGCGATCACGCGCAGGCCCAGGCTGCGGCCCAGCGTGAGCATGGACTCGACGATGGTGGCGTCGCTGCCGTCCTCCAGCAGGTCCTGCACAAAGCTCTTGTCGATCTTCAGTTCGTGCAGCGGCAGGCGCTTGAGGTAGCTGAGCGAGGAAAACCCGGTGCCGAAGTCGTCCAGCGACAGCGTGACGCCGTGCGCCTTGAGCGCCCCCAGTTGGGCCGCGATGCTCTGCAGGTCCTGCACCAGCACGCTCTCGGTCAGTTCCAGTCGCAGCCGTTCGGGCGCCACACCATGGGTCTGCAGGGCGTGCACCACCCGGGACACGAAGTCGGCCTGGTGCAGTTGCGCCGCGCTGACGTTGACCGACAGCACCAGCGGCGCCAGCGCCGGATCGCTCGCCCAGCGCGCCAGCTGGCGGCAGGCCTCGGTCAGGACCCAGTCGCCCAAGGGCAGAATCAGCCCGGTGCGCTCGGCCAGAGGGATGAACTCGCCCGGCATGACCAGCCCGCGCGTGGGGTGGCGCCAGCGCACCAGCGCCTCGGCCCCGACCGTGCCCTGCGCCGCGTCCACCTGCGGCTGGTAATGCAGCACCATCTGGCCGCGGGCCAGCGCCTTGCGCAGTTCGATCTGCCGGGCCGTCAGCGGCGAAGCGTCGGTCTGCAGGATGTAGAGCATGACGAACAGGGTGGACACCGCCAGCACGGCGTTGATCCAGCTGCCCCACACGCGCAGCGCGTCGGGCAGCCGGTGGCCGCCCACCCAACCGGCCTGGGTGGCCGAAAACACCAGGAACAGCGCGAGGCACAGCAGCGGCGCGCCGCGCGCCAGCCAGGGCGGGTCGTGGCGGAAGGCCACCAGCGCGAACACGGCCAGCGGCAACAGGTACAGGTGCACCGAACGCGGCGCGGCCGGCGTGGGCACGTCCAGCAGCAGCGACTGCAGCGTCAGCACCGCCAACAGCACCGGCAAAATCAGCAAAGAGGCCGCGCGCAGGTGTCCGCGCAGCGCCAGGGTCACCACCGCCACGCCGGCGCTGCCGATCAGCACGTCCGACGCCACCAGCGGCCACACCCCCTGCCAGGCAAAGTAGCTGCCCCACCAGAGCGCCGCCGCCCCCATGACCGAGCCACCGGCCACCAACATGCGGCGCACGCGACGGCGGTGCAGCGCCTCCTCGGCCGACAGGTCCCAATCGGCGGCGGCGCTGGGGCGGGGCAAATTCATATTTTCATCATATCGGACTGTCGATGCGGATCCAAGTGGTTTTGGTTTCGGTGTACTTGTCGAAAGCGTGCAGCGACTTGTCGCGCCCCACCCCGCTCTGCTTGAAACCGCCGAAAGGCACGGTGATGTCGTCCTCGTCGTACTGGTTCACGTGCACCGTGCCGGCACGCAGGGCACGCGCCACGCCGTGGGCCTTGTTCAGGTCGCGCGTCCACACCGCGGCCTGCAGGCCGTAGACGCTCTGGTTGGCCTGGCGCACCACGTCGGCCACGTCGGTGAAGCTCAACACGCTCAACACCGGGCCAAAGATTTCCTCGCGCGCAATGGTCATGGTGTTGTGCACGCCGTCAAAGATGGTGGGCTGCACGTAGCAGCCGCCCGCCACGGGCTCCACCGCTTCACCCCCGGCCAGCAGCTTGGCGCCTTCGGCCTTGCCGGATTCGATGTAGCGCAGCACGGTGTTCATCTGCGTGGTGTCCACCAGCGCACCCATCACCGTGTTCTTGTCCAGCGGGTTGGCCGGCTGGTAGGCGGGCACCTTGGCCAGGGCTTTTTCCAGGAAAGCGTCCTTGATGGACGCCTCGACGAACAGGCGCGACGGCGCGTTGCAGCTTTCGCCCTGGTTGAAGAAAATGCTGCCGATGGCGGCGTCCACCGCGCGGTCCAGGTCGGGGCAGTCGGCGAACACGATGTTGGGCGACTTGCCGCCCAGTTCGGTCCAGGCGCGCTTGAGGTTGCTCTGCCCGGCCATGACGTGGATCTGTTTGCCCACGCGGGTGCTGCCGGTGAAGGCGATGCAGTCCACGTCCATGTGCAGCGCCAGCGGGCTGCCGGCCTCCGGCCCAAAGCCCGGCACCACGTTGAACACCCCGGACGGGATGCCGGCTTCCAGCGCCAGTTCGGCCAAGCGCAACGCGGTGAGGGGGCTTTTTTCAGACGGCTTGAGCACCACCGAATTGCCCGCCGCCAGCGCCGGCGCGATCTTCCACGCCGCCATGATCATCGGGTAGTTCCACGGCACGATCACGCCCACCACGCCCACTGGCTCGCGGGTGATGAGGGCCAGCGCCGTGTCGGCCGTGGGCGCGATTTCGTCGTACACCTTGTCCACCGCCTCGCCGTACCAGCGGATGCAGTTGGCCGCGCTGTGCACGTCTACGCCCTTGGCGTACTTGACCGGCTTGCCCATGTCCAGGGTTTCGGTCAGCGCCAGCTCGTCGCCGTGCGCCTGGATCAGCTCCGCGAACTTGATGAGGATGCGCTTGCGCGCGGCGGGCGGTTTACCGGCCCAGCGGCGGTCCTCGAAGGCGGCACGGGCGGCCTGCACCGCGGCGTCCACGTCGGCCTCGGCGCCGCGCGCCACCTGGGTCAGCACGCGGCCATCGACCGGGGAGATGCAGTCAAACGTCTGGCCGCTGCGGGCCGCGACGCGCTGGCCGTTGATGACGGCGCGGCCGTCGAAGGTGAGGGGGGTGTGGGTGGTCATGGGCAAACTCCGGGCAAAACAGCCATTGGACCCATGGTACCGCCGAAACACGGGGGTGCAGCCAGCCACTTTGGGAACCGGGCGTGGAGCCGGCGGGGCGCCTCAGCCCCCCAGCGACTTCAACTCCTGCCGCGCCGCCGCGGCCATTTCCCGCTCGCGCTGGCGGGTGCTGCGCGCCACCCACACCGCGTAGCCGACGATGACCACGGTGACGGTGACGATGAGCAGGGTGGCCGCCGCGTAGATGGTGGGATTGATGCCGCGCCGCGCGTAGCCGAAGATGACCTGCGGCAGGGTGTTGACGCCCGGGCCGGAGAGGAATTCGGAGATCACCACGTCGTCGAACGACAGGGTGAAGGACAGCAGAAACGCCGCCAGGATGGCCTGGAAGATGTTGGGCAGCGTGACCAGGAAGAACACCTGGTGCGGCCGCGCGCCCAGGTCCATGGCGGCTTCCTCGATGGAACGGTCCATCTCCATCAGCCGGCTTTGCACCACCACCATGGCGTAGGCCATGCCCAGCAGCGTGTGGCCCAGGATGATGGTGAGCATGCCGCGCTGCGGCCAACCGAACAGGTTTTGCGCCCCCACCATCAGCAGCAGCAACGACAGGCCAATGATCACCTCGGGCATGACCAGCGGCGCGTTCACCATGCCGGAAAACACGGTGCGCCCGATGAAGCGCCGGTAACGCACCAGCACAAACGCGGCAAAGGTGCCCAGCACCGCCGACAGCACCCCGGTCACCGCCGCCACCTGGATGGACAGCCAGAAGCCTTCGACGATCTTGGTGTCGCGCATCAGCGCCTCGTACCAGCGCAGCGAGAAGCCGGTGAAGTTCGCGTCCTGCCGCGTGCTGTTGAACGAGAACAGGATCATGAAGCACAGCGGCAGGTACAGGAACAGGAACACCAGCCCCATCCACAGCTTGCCGAAATGCTTTTCCAGCAGGGTTTTCATCGCATCGGTTCCTTCAGGCGCGGCCTTCGGCCTGTTTGCCACTGTAGTGGTAGTAGAACGACAGCGGCACCACGATCAGCGCGATCATCACCACCGCCAGCGCGGTGGCGCGCGGCCAGTTGTTGCTGGTGAACATTTCGTCCCACACCACGCGGCCGATCATCAGGTTCTCGGGCCCGCCCAGCAGCGACGGGATGACGAATTCGCCCAGCGACGGGATGAACACCAGCATGAAGCCGGCGATGATGCCGGCCTTGGACAGCGGCACCGTGATGAGCCAGAACGCCTGGAACGGCGAGGCGCCCAGGTCGTAAGCGGCTTCCAGCAGGCGGAAGTCCATTTTCACCAGGTTGGCGTACAGCGGCAGCACCATGAAGGGCAGGTAGACATAGGTCATGCCCACCAGCATGGACACGTTGGTGTAGAGCATCTGCACCGGCTCGTCCACCACGCCCAGCGCCATCAGCAGCTGGTTGAGCACGCCCTGGTCGGCCAGGATGCCCTTCCACGCGTACACCCGCAACAGGAAGGAGGTCCAGAACGGCAGCATCACCATCAACAGCAGCGCCGGACGCACGCTGGCCGGCGAGCGGGCGATGAAATAGGCGAACGGGTAGCCCAGCCCCAGGCACAGCAGCGCGGTGCACAGCGCGTACCAGATGGAGCGCAGGTAGGCGTCCACGTACAGCGTCTGGAACAGCACGCCGCCCTCGCTGCGGAAAATGGTCCAGTAGTTCTCGTACTTCAGCTTGAGGATGCCGGTGTCCGGGTCCCACAGCGGCTTGAAGGGGTGTATGTCGTTGCCCATGTCCACGAAGCTGATGTACAGCAGGATCAGGAAGGGCAGGAAGAAAAAGACGAACAGCCAGGCGTAGGGCACCCCGATGACGAAGCGCTTGCCGGGCATGGAAAAGGGAGCGGCCATGGTGCGGGTCCCCCGGGTTCAGTCGCGCAGGACGATGCCGGCCTTGTCGTGCCACCAGAAGAAGACGTTGTCCTCCCAGGTGATGTCCGACAGGTCGTGGCGCGAGGTGTTGGCCTCGGTGATCTTCACCTTGGTGCCGTCGCTGGCGACCACGATGTAGGTGTTGTAGGAGCCGAAGTAGGCGATTTCCTTGACGCGACCCGCGAACAGGTTGTGGGTCACACCGGCCGGACGCTCTTTGGCGATTTCGATTTTCTCGGGCCGCACGGCCAGCGCCACGGGCATGTTCAACGCGCCGCTGACGCCATGGCCCACGTGCATTTCGCCCAGCGCGGTGGTGACGGCGCAGTGGTCGGGCTCGTCGGTGCTGAGCTGGCCCTGGAACAGGTTGACGTTGCCGATGAAGTCGGCCACGAAACGGTTGGCCGGGTGTTCGTACACCTCCTCCGGGCTGCCCACCTGCAGCACACGGCCCTTGCTCATGACGGCGATGCGGCTGGCCATGGTCATGGCCTCTTCCTGGTCGTGGGTCACCATCACCACCGTCACGCCCACTTTTTCGATGATGTTGACCAGCTCGAACTGGGTCTGCTCGCGCAGTTTTTTGTCCAGCGCGCCCAGCGGTTCGTCCAGCAGCAGCAGCTTGGGCCGCTTGGCCAGGCTGCGCGCCAGCGCCACCCGCTGTTGCTGCCCACCCGAAAGCTGGTGCGGCTTGCGCCTGGCGTAGGGGCCCAGTTGCACCAGGTCCAGCATCTCGCCCACGCGTTGCTGCACCTCGGCCTTGGGGCAACCTTCGCGCTTGAGGCCGAAGGCGATGTTCTCCCAGATGTCCAGGTGCGGGAACAGCGCGTAGGACTGGAACATCATGTTGATGGGGCGCTCGTAGGGCGGCAGCGTGGCCACGTCCTGACAGCCGAGCAGGATGCGCCCGGAGGTGGGCTTCTCGAACCCCGCCAGCATGCGCAGCAAGGTGGACTTGCCACAGCCCGAACTGCCCAGCAGGGCAAAAATCTCGCCACGCCCGATGGACAGCGACACCTCGTCCACGGCCAGCGCCTCGTCAAAGCGTTTGACCAGCTTTTCCGTGACCAGGTAGCCCTCTTTCGCGCCCGCATCCGCCATCGTCGGTCCTTGTGATTGTGTTCAGGTCAAAAAACAGGGGCTGTTCATACGCTTGGTACAAACAGCCCCTGGGGTTGGATCAAGCCGGCTGGGACTTACTTGCCTTGCTTGAACGCGTTGTAGGCGGTGGCCAGGGCCTCGCGGGCTTCGTTGGTGAAGCTGCTGGGCGGGATCATCTTGCCCATGTACTCGCTCTCGACAAAGATGGTCTTGTTGCCGGCGATGTCGGGGTTGACCTTGTCCATGCCGGCCTTGTTGCCGGTGGGGTAGCTCATCTCGTTGGCCATGGCCGCCGCGTTTTCGGCGCGCAGGTAGAAGTCGATGAAGGCGTGGGCGTTGTTCGGGTGCTTGGCGTCCTTGGCGATGCCGATGGCGTCGATGAAGATCAGCGCGCCGGTGCTGGGCAGCAAGGCCTCGATCACGTCCTTGGAGCCGTTTTCCTTGGCGCGCTCGGCCGCGATGTTGATGTCACCCGACCAGCCGATAGCGACGCAGGCCTTGCCGCCGGCGATGTCGTCGATCATGGTGGAGCTGAACAGACGGATGTCCTTGCGCACCTTGGCCAGCATCTCGTTGGCGGCGGCGTAGTCGGCCGGGTCGTTGGAGTAAGCGTCCTTGCCGATGTAGTGCAGCGCCACCGGCAGGATTTCGGTGGGCGAGTCCAGGTAGGCGATGCCGCAGGACTTGAGCTTGCTGGTGTACTCGGGCTTGAACACCAGGTCCCAGGCGTTGTCGGGCATGGGCATGCCGCCCAACGCCTTGTCCACCTTGGTCTTGTTGATGCCCACGGTGGTGAAGCCCCAGGCCCACGGCACCAGGTGGGCGTTGCCCGGGTCGGCGGTGACCATGGTCTTCATGAACTCGGGGTCCAGGTTGGCCAGGTTGGGGATCTTGGCCTTGTCCAGCGCTTGCAGCAGGCCGCCTTCGATCTGCGGCTTGGCGAACACGGTGCCGGGCACCACGATGTCGTAACCCGAGTTGCCGGCCACCAGCTTGGCGTGCAGGGCCTCGTTGGTCTCAAAGGTGTCGTAGTTGACCTTGATGCCGGTTTCCTGCTCGAAGGCGGCGATCATGCCTTCGGGGATGTAGTCGGGCCAGTTGTAGATGTTGAGGACTTTTTCCTCGGCGGGTGCGGCCGGCGCGGCTTCGGGGGCCGCGGCGACAGGCTCATCTTTCTTGCCGCAGGCGGCGAGGAACACGGCCGACAAGGCCAGGGCCAACAGTTTTTTGTTCATGAAGGGCGCTCCAAAAAGGTTCATGCTTCCAGCGAAGAAGCGGACATTGCCACTTAGCAATATCCGCACCCAAGGCCATTCTAGTCAGGAAAATCACAGGATTCCGCGGGCCTGCAACTCGGCCAGCGTCAAATCCAGGGCCAACCGGATCAGTCCCATCATCTCGTCCACCTGGGCCCGGGTCATGCACAGCGGTGGTGCCACGATCATGCGGTCGCCCACGGCACGCATCACCAGCCCGTTGTTGAAGCAGTGGGCGCGGCAGACCATGCCCACCGCCAGGTCTTCGGGGAAATGGCGGCGGCTGGCCTTGTCCTGCACCAGCACCAGGCCGGCCACCAGGCCGCAGGTTTCGGCGTCGCCCACCAGCGGATGGGCTTTCAGTTCGGCGAAACGCTGGGCCAGGTAGGGGCCGATGTCGTGGCGCACGTGGCCGGGCAGGTCCTCGCGCTGCATCAGGTCCAGGTTGGCCAGCGCCACCGCACAGGCCACCGGGTGGCCGCTGTAGGTGTAGCCGTGGTTGAACTCGCCGCCCTGCTCGATCAGCACCTGGGCCACGCGGTCGCCCACCAGCACACCGCCCAGCGGGATGTAGCCGCTGGTGACGGCCTTGGCAAAGGTCACCAGGTCGGGCCGGATGCCGAATTTTTCGTAGGCGAACCAGTGGCCCAGGCGACCGAAGGCGCAAATCACCTCGTCGGCAATCAGCAGGATGCCGTACTTATCGACGATGCGCTGGATCTCGGGCCAGTAGGTGTCGGGCGGGATGATGACGCCGCCGGCGCCCTGCACCGGCTCGGCGATGAAGGCGGCCACCTTGTCCGGCCCGATTTCCAGGATTTTTTCTTCCAGCCAGCGGGCGGCGCGCAGGCCGAATTCGGCCGGGCTTTCACCCGGTTCGGCCAGTTCGTACCAGTAGGGCTGCTGGATGTGGGTGATGTTGGGGATGGGCAGGTCGCCCTGGGCGTGCATGCCGCTCATGCCGCCGAGCGAGGCGCCGGCCATGGTGCTGCCGTGGTAGGCGTTGAGCCGGCTGATGATGACCTTGCGCTGCGGCTGGCCCAGCAGGTCCCAGTAGCGGCGCACCATGCGCACGTTGGTGTCGTTGCTTTCGCTGCCGCTGGAACTGAAGAACACGTGCTGGAAGCGGCGGCCGTCCACCGCCGGGGCCAGTTCGGCCAGCCGGGCGGCCAGGCGCACCGCCGGTTCGTTGGTGGTGTTGAAGAAGCTGTTGTAGAACGGCAGCTTGAGCATCTGCGCGTGGGCGGCGTCGGCCAGCTCGCGCCGGCCGTAACCGGCGTTGACGCACCACAGGCCGCTCATGGCGTCGAGGATTTGCTTGCCCTCGCTGTCCCAGACGTAAATGCCGTCGGCGTGGGTGATGACGCGCGCGCCTTTGGCCGCCAGCCCTTTGTGGTCGGTGAAGGGGTGCAGGAAGTGGGCGCTGTCCAGCGCCTGCAGTTCGGCGGTGTTCAGGGTCTGGGGGGCGGTGGCGGCGTTCATGGGCGGGGTTCCTCGGGCAAAACGGCGGGACGTCAGACGTGCAGCAGCAGGTGCTCGCGTTCCCAGGGCGAGATCACTTTCATGAACTCCTCGAACTCGAGTTCCTTGATCTCGGTGTAAATGGTGACGAAACCCTCGCCCAGCACCTCGTGCAGGTCGGTTTCGCGGCGCAGCCAGTCCAGCGCCTCGCCCAGGCTGCGCGGCAGGCTGTAGGGCGCCAGGTAGGCGTCGCCCTTCATCTCGGCCTTGGGCTGGATCTTGTTCTTCATGCCCAGGTAGCCGCAGGCCAGCGTCATGGCCATGGCGACGTAGGGATTGGCGTCGGCGCCGATGACGCGGTTTTCCACCCGGCGCGCGGCCGGACTGGCGATGGGCGAGCGGATGCCCACCGTGCGGTTGTCGTGCCCCCACTCGATGTTGATGGGCGCGGCGGTGTGGCGGCTCAGGCGGCGGTAGCTGTTGACGTAGGGCGCCACCAGCGCCATGGCCGCCGGCACGTAGCGCTGCAGGCCGCCGATGTAGTGGTGGAAAGCGTCGGAGGCGCTGCCATCGGGGTTGCTGAAGATGTTGCGGCCGGTGGCCTGGTCCACGATGCTCTGGTGGATGTGCATGGCGCTGCCCGGCTCGCCCGCGATGGGCTTGGCCATGAAGGTGGCGTACATGTCGTGGCGCAGCGCAGCCTCGCGCACGGTGCGTTTGAAGAAGAACACCTCGTCGGCCAGGCCCAGCGGGTGGGCGTGGAAGAAGTTGATCTCCATCTGTCCGGCGCCGACCTCGTGGATCAGGGTGTCCACGTTCAGGCCCATCTTGTCGCAGTAATCGTAGATTTCCTCGAACAGCGGGTCGAACTCGTTGACCGCGTCGATGCTGTAGGCCTGGCGCGAGGTTTCGGCACGGCCGCTGCGGCCGATGGGCGGCTTGAGCGGGGTGTTGCTGTCGGTGTTGCGCGCGGTGAGGTAAAACTCCAGTTCGGGCGCCACCACCGGGTCCCAGCCCTCGGCGGCGTAGAGGTCGCAAATGCGGCGCAGCACGCTGCGCGGCGCAAACGGCACCAGCTTGCCTTCGTGGTCAAAGCAGTCGTGGATGACCTGGGCGGTGGGGTCGGTGGCCCAGGGCACGATGCGCACCGTGGTCGGGTCCGGGCGCAGCTGCATGTCGCGGTCGGTCGGGTCGATCACGTCGTAGTAGGGGCCGCTGGCCGGGAATTCGCCGGTCACGCCCATGGCCACGATGGCCTGCGGCAAGCGCATGCCGCGGTCTTCGGTGAATTTCTCGCGCGGCAAAATTTTGCCGCGGGCCACGCCGGTGAGGTCGGGCACGAGGCATTCGACCTCGGTGACGCGCCGCTGGTTGAGCCAGTGTTCCAGTTCGTTGAAGGTGTGGGGGGTGGTGCTCATGTGTCGCCTTGTGGGGAATCCCTGACAGGTAGATGGGGTCTATCCTGCCACCATGGAGTCGGGGCTTCAAGGCTTGTCGGGAGCGGTGGCGAAACCGCGGGCATCGCGCAGGCGGGTGTGGTGACGCTGGCGCACGGCGTCGCCAAAGGCCTGGAAGATGGCTTGGTAGAACGGCGTGTCCGTGCAGCGCCACTCGGGGTGCCACTGCACGGCGCAGGCGAAGGTGCGGGCCCCTTCGACCTCGAAGGCCTCGACCAGCCCGTCGGGCGCGTGGGCCAGGGCGCGCAGGCCCGGCGCCAGGCGCGCCACGCCCTGCCCGTGCAGCGAGTTGACCGTGGCGCGCAGGCCCCCGGCCCAGCGTTCCATGGCGCTGCCGGGCACGATGTCGATCGGGTGGCTGGGCGCGTACTGCTGGTCGGGCGTGCCGGGGGGCTCGCGGTGGTCCATCAGGCCGGGCACGGCGTGCACCGCCTGGTGCAGGCTGCCGCCCAGGGCGACGTTGATTTCCTGGAAGCCCCGGCAGATGCCCAGCAGCGGCACGCCTTGCGCCACGCAGGCGCGCACCAGCGCGAGGGTGAGCGAATCGCGCTCCGGGTCCAGCGGCAGGGTGGGGTTGTGCACCGCTTCGTCGAAGTGCGAGGGGTGGACGTTGGACGGCGAGCCGGTGAGCATGACGCCATCGACCAGCGCCAGCAGCTGCGGCACCTGGGCCGCGTCGGCCAGCGGGAACATGAGCGGCTGGGCCTGGGCACCGACCTTGACCGCCCGGGCGTACTTGTCGCCCAGCAGCAGGTAGGGCATCTGGTGACCGTGGTCACCGAGCAGGCGGTGGTCGGCGGGCAGCCAGACCATGCACGGGGGGGAAGGCATTGCAAACTCCATCGGTGGGAACCATTCTGCGGGGCAAATTGGTTCAAAATGGGGGCCATTTGGGGCCGGCGGACGGAACCACTTCGTGCCCACCGCCGCCGCCACCGCACGCAGGAACCGCGCCATGCTGTCCGAACACCTGTTGGCCGAAATGGGCCGACTCACCGCCCAGGGCGACCTGCCGCTGCACCGCCAGCTGTACGAGGCGCTGCGCCGCGCCCTGCTCGACGGCAAGCTGGGCGCCGGCGACCGGCTGCCGTCCAGCCGCGACCTGGCGCAGGACCTGGGCCTGTCGCGCAACACGGTGGTGGCGGCACTGGGGCAGCTGACGGTGGAAGGCTACCTGGTGAGCCACGTGGGCAGCGGCACCTTCGTGCACGAACAGGCCCCGGCCCGGGCCCCGCGCGCGCGGCCCACGGCGGCGGTCCCGCCGGCCCGCCTGTCGGCACGGGGCGAGGCGCTGGCGCACCGGCACCGGGCCTGCGACCTGGAGATCCAGCCCTTCACGCCCGGCGCGGCCGATTTCGGGGCCTTCCCCCTCGCCCTGTGGCAGCGGCTGCAGAACAAGCACTGGCGCAGCGCCCAGCCCGACATGCTGGACTACAACGACTCCGGCGGCTACGGCCCGCTGCGCCGCGCGGTGGCCGACTACCTGCGCGTGTTCCGCAGCGTGCGGCTGGACGCCGACCAGGTGCTGATCACCAGCGGCACGCAGCAGTCGCTGGAGCTGTGTGCCCACCTGCTGGCGGACCACGGCGACACCGTCTGGCTGGAGGACCCGGCCTACTGGGGGGCGGTCAAGGCCTTCACCGCCACTGGGCTGGCCATCCACCCGGTGCCGGTGGACGACGAGGGCATCGCCCCCCGCCCGGCCGACGAAGCCCGGCCACCGCGGCTGATGTACGTGACGCCGTCGCACCAGTACCCGACCGGGGCGGTGATGTCGCTGGCGCGGCGCCAGCAGCTGCTGGCCTGTGCCGCGCGCTGCAATGCCTGGGTGCTGGAAGACGACTACGACAGCGAATTCCGCTTCAGCGGGCCACCGATCTCGTCGCTGGAGGGGCTGGACACCGAGGGCCGGGTGCTCTACATGGGCACCTTTTCCAAAATGCTCTACCCCGGCCTGAAGCTGGGTTACCTGGTGGTGCCCAAGGCGCTGGTGGCGGCCTTCAAGGGGGCGCACTACGACCTGAACCGCCCGGGCCAGATGCCGCTGCAGGCGGCGCTGGCCGAGTTCATCGAGATGGGGCACTTTGCCAGCACCCTGCGCCGCGCCCGACAGACCTACGCCGAACGGCGCCAGCGCCTGGTGGACGCACTGACGCCGGTGCTGGCCAGCGGGCGCGGGCGCATCCACGGCGCGGCACAGGGCCTGCACCTGTGCCTGCGCCTGCCCGCCACGGTGGACGACCGGGCCCTGGCCCAACAGGCGGCCCAGGCCGGCATGACGGTGCGGCCACTGTCGGCCTACTGCCTGCAACGGCAGGACCTGCGTGGGCTGGCGATCGGCTACGGCTACGCCACGCCGGCGCTGATCGACCGACTGGCCCCGCAACTGGCCGAGGTAGTGGTGCGGGCCGTACCGGGGGCCTGAAGCCGGGGTGGGTTGAATGGACCCTGTTTTCTTAGGGTTTGCCATAGGTTTCGAGGAGTTTCGATACCCGCCTTCCGCATCCGGCACGCCGATCTGCGCCAGAAAATCATGTCGGTCGAGGCCATCGCCGCGCTGATCCACCACGGGGAGCACGTGGGTGTGAGCGACTTCACCGGCGCCGACTACCCCAACCTGTCCGGCCGCAACACCCGCTTCACCCCGCCGGACGAAACCCCCAACCGCATTGCCGCGCAAATCCTGGACTTTTTGGGCCACGAGGTGAAAAAAGGTCGTCAGCCGCCCGAGCTGCCGCCGGTGCGATCGGGCGTTGTCAACATCACCAACGCAGCGCTGTCGGGCTGAACCAGAGCACCTTCGAGCGTGTGACCGGCTATACCGACGTGCGGCAGGATGACTGAACAGGGCCTGGGCGGCCTGCACACCCCGCACCTGCTGAACGAGTCCCTTAGCTGGCGCATCCGCTTTGAGCGCGAAGGAAGCATGGTGGTCGGCTGACACACCACCGACCGCCCACTGGTCCAGGGCGATATCCCGAACGCCGCGCTTCGGTAAGCGGCAATGCCTTGCCACGCTCAAAAATTCGCGGAATATCCCACATTTGGCAGCCAAATTACAAATTCAAACGCTTGTAATTTCGCTTTATGGTGTATAAAATTTCACTAAAACACTATGGGAGTTTCAGAATTTTTATTTCATCTTCGTTTTTCAATGGCGGCTTGAAGATCGCAGCTCATCTGCTGGTGGCCGGTGCTTGTTCCATCGCCCTCACTGGCTGCGATCAGGCACGCACCCAACTGGCCGAATTCATTGCTCCGCAAACGCCTGAACGGGCGTTGCAAGAGACGAGTCGGCTCATCAAAGAAGGCCAGTACGCGCAAGCCAAAGACTTGGCCGTGTCCCGCGCCCAGGAACCCAACGCTCCGCTGAAGGGCGAATTCGCTTACGCGGCTGCTCGGGCCTTGGCGTTGAGCGGCGACACACAGGTCGCGCTGGACCAGCTCGCCGTTGCCGTGTCGCTCCTGAACTTGTCCCCAGAAGTGCCCATGAGCGAACCAGCCTTCGAAAGCTTGCGCACCCAACTGCGCTTTTTGCAGATCGTCACCCAGATCGGGGTGGCCCCTACCTCGACGGATGAGAACACGCACACGCCCTCCGCCCAAATCGGTATCGAAGCAACCGCTGGCGACACACAGATCCGCATGGACGCAAAAGGAATCGAGGCTCGCGCCGGCGACGTGTCAGTGAAGCTGCCGAATTGACGCCTACCCCTTGTACACCCCCTTTCTGGATTAATCGATGAAAAAATCCCTCTTGGCCATTGCCTGCTGCCTCGCCCTCGGCCTCTCCGTTCAAAACGCTGCCCAAGCCCAAACGGTTTCAGCCAGTGCGCAGACCAAAATCACCGTCACCAAAGGGGCCAGCCCGGCCGCCCTGCGCCGCCAGCTGAAGGAACAACTGGAAGTGCGGGCTGTGAAAAACCTCTTAGAGGCGGCTTTCGCTGTGCGCATGACCCCTCAGGTGGAAGCCAAGCTGCCGGAGCTGGTGGAGTTGCTAGGTGACGCCATCCAGATCTCCATGGACCCGCCGGACGGAGAGGTGCTCACGGGCAAAGCCACTATCAGTGTGCCCTCGGCCAAACTCAAGGAGTACCTGACCAACAAAGGCATAGGCGCGGGCGACATCGCCGCAAAATCGGCCAAGATTTTGGTCTCGATCGACGAATTCATCGGCGTGGCCACCACGAACGATGCCACCAAGGCCGTCGAAACCGAGGTGAACTACTCCCACGACAAGAGCTCGTTCTCGGACACCAGCTCCAAAGCCTCGGGTAGCAAGAGCCAGTCCGCATCATCGGCCAGCTCCTCCAAAACCGACGTGAGCTACGCCAACCGCGAAGCCGTGGCCGTTTCGGGCAGCAAATCCTCCGCCGTCTCGGCCCGCCAAGACACTGCCGTGGCCGGTCGTCGCGACAGTGCCGCTGCGTACGAGAACGCTTACGGCAGTGCTGCTGGCGCCTCGTCGTCCCAGTACGCCGGGGCACAAAGCTCGCAGTACGCCGCAGCACAAAAGTCGCAATACGCTGGGGCCGCCTCGTCTTCGACCGCCTACGCCGACAAGAGCCAGGCCGCCAGCGCCAAGAGCTCGGCGTCCGCCTCGTCTTACAGCGGCGAACAGAAGAACATCCAGCAGCAAAACGACAAGGTCAGTTACTCCGTCCGAACGCGCATGCCGGAGTTCAACAACGCCAAGGCCTTGGGCGCCCAAGACCGTGTGCTGACCTCGCGCCTATCGGGTGAGTTCCAGAACAACGGTCTGCGCCTTGTGGCCGAAAACGATCTGCGCGCCGAGGGCGGCCGGATTCTCCCGATGTTCGAAATCACCAACAACGGCCGCATTAACCAGTTCGTCGAGCTGATCCAGAAAAAAGGCATTGAAGCCGACGTGTGGGCCACCGGGCAAGCCAACTACACCATCGTGGGCACCACGGCGACGGGCACGCAATGCAACGGCAACTTGGCCGTGCAGGGCCGCTTCATCGAAAGCAACGAAATCTTTTTCGAGGACTCTCTACAAGCCGCGGCATCCGGCAATGGCGACCAGGATTGCCGAGGCCGTCTGGGGATCGCGTTGGCATCGTCACTGGCGAAAGTGCTGGGCGAACGGGCCACCAAAGAGCTCAACGCCCGCAGCTCGCGCGGCAACGTGTACACGCTCTACCTTTACAGCGCCAACCAATTGCGCCGGCAAGACCGCCGGGCCTTTCAGAACCTGCTCGAATCCGTGGACGGCCTGCAAGCCAGCGAACCCAACACGCAAGAGCGTTACATGGCCGTCAACGTGCAGTACGCGGGCCGTTTGAAAGACACGATCGACCGCATGCTCGACAAACTGCCTTGGGAAAATGCCGAAGTGGTGGGCCCAAAGGGCAACAAAATCTGCATCGGCATTGAGGGTTTCGGTGCCTGCCCCACGGAACTTCGTTGACCACGGAGAGCTGGCGTGAAACGCATTTTGCTGAGCTCGCTGGCACTGGCCAGCACCCAACTGGCTTGGGCCGCGGCCGAGTTCCAGTACTACGTGTTCCCGGTTCAAAGCATCACGGGACTGAGTCAGTCGGCCACGGCTGCCACCGGTAGCGGGCCGAAGTACGGCGGCATGATCAACGAAAAGTATGCCGATTTGCTGTTCGACGCTCCCGTACAGCAATCGCTGCTGAACGGTTTTCGGGAAGAAGTGCGCAAGCGCTTTCCACAGGCGGTGGTGGGGGCTAACCAGATCGCCAGTGTGCGCTCGGGCAAATACGCGTACCTGCCGTACGACAACGCGCAGTGCAACCCCAGCTTCACGGTGAACTACAAGGACGCCTTTGCTGTGGCCATGGGGGTGAGTCGCTTCTCGGCGTACATCAACAAGTTCGGCGACTACGTTGACGCGTTGATTCCTATCACCTACACGCTGCGGTTCGTCAAGCTCAACGGCGCCGACGTGGCGTTCTCGCGCAGCGAAACCATCTACACCCGCTACAGCACCACGGCCAGAGAGTTTTTCGCCCCCAACGGGCAAGACATCGCCCCCGCTGTGATCGATAAACTCAAAAGTGCCATTCAGATCGATGGCACGGCCATGACCGCCCGGTTGTTGGACACTGCGGCCAAGGGCTTCTCGCCCAAGCAGACGGAAATCGGGGTAACAGGGCGGGATGGGGACTTCATCGTTTTCAGTCACGGCAGCGAAGTCGGGTTTGCCTCGAACCAAGAGTTCGAAGCGTACGACGATAAAGGCCGCGAGTTGGCCTACACCGTGGTGTACGCCACCCACGGCCTGGCGGTGGCGGTGGCGAGCGACTATGAGGGCGACATCAAGCGCCTGAGCAACGGCGTTCGCACCGGTGACAACCTGTCTTTCCGTTTCACAAAACAAGGTCAGGACGACGTCAAACCCACGCTGTTCGTGTCGCAGTACCAACCCATCGCAGACACGAAATTGACCGAGTACCAGGTGATAAACAACGCGCTGACGGCAATCGCCACCGACGACATCGGCTTCACCGCACCCTTTAACATCGTCAAACACGACGCAGATTTCTCCCGATTGAAGGAGCAGATCCGCTCGGAAGCCAACTGCGAAAGTACGATCTACCGGACCGCGCGCGGCTTTGCCGACAACACCACAATCCAGCGCCCGCAGCCCGATTTCTACCTCAAGCTAGACAGTTTCAGCTCACCTGCCGTCACCTCCTGGGGCACGGGCCGCGTGAATTCGAACACCGTGTTCTCCAACGCTGTGACGCTCTCTGTCATGGACCGAAATGGGGTGATTACCCAATCCTTCCTGGGAAATTCGCCCTACACCTTGGTACGGAACGCAGGCAAGGGGCTATCGCAAGAAGAAGCAGGCGAAGTCAATTTAAAGAATGCAGCCATGGCGGGTATGCAAAGCATGATCACCCGCTTCAACAGCACTGCGAAAACCGTGGCCATCCGGTCGGTCAGCAACGGAGTGGCCACGCTGGCGCAGCCCCTGCACGTGAACGTCCTCAAACAAGCGCGACTGGTTCGACCGCTCAAAGCGAACGGCAAGCAGATCGCCATGCCCCTACCGGGTAACGTGGCCCAGTTTGTGGTGCCTTCGGAGAACGGGGACCGGATCGAGGTCAAAGGAGATGTCAAACCATCGGACGTGCTCGTCATCAGCGGCACTGACGTTTCCCAACAGGGCTTGGCTCGGTGCGACGCTCGCCGGAGTCGATTTTTGACGGAGAACCTGAACCACCCGTCGAACGGGGACGGGGCCGTGGCGGCCTACTTGCTGCACCGGGTCAAGGGCTACAACCTGCTGGAGGTCGACCAAGCCTACCTCCGCTCGGTTGAACGCTCTTTGCAGGAAGGCTTTTTCAGCAGTACGCAAGTGGCACCGACCGTGACCCCCACCAGTTGCTACGTCGTGCTCGAACAGCAGCAAATTACCAGCAACCAATGCACGGGCGAGTTGTGCTCGGGAACCGCCGTCGTCGGTTCGGGCATCCGCATTTACACAGGCGAGACCAAGGTCGTCGAGTCTATCCACGGCGCTCGTTTCGAATTCAAGGACATCCCTCCCGATGCCCTATCCCCATTCGTGGGTGTGAAGGCCTACGAAAACCACATGGGTGCCCTGCCCATTCACTCAACCAAACTGAACTAAGGACCAATAATGAAACGCGAATTCCTGACCCTGGCATTGTCCCTGGGTGTGCTCGGCACGGCACATGCTCAATTCGGAGGCCTAGGTGGCCTGATGGGTGGCAGCAAAAACAGCGGTGGTGGCGACGTCAGTGCTCTTGTGGACGAGTTCAATCGCGACAGCAGCTTGATACAGGCAGCCGTAGCCAATTCCTTGACCCAAATTATCGCCGCCTTAGGCGACAAGGAGCAGATCGCCGTCGTGAAAGCCAAGAACGACAGCCTGAGCAAGACCACTGACGCCAAGGAAATCGGCAGCATCCAGGGCTCTGTGATCAAAGAGCAATCGGCTGTGGCTCAGCAACTGCTTGATTCGGCGAGCGCCAAAGAAAAGATGGAAAAAATGGCCCCTGAGATGCAGAAAAAGGTCAGCCTGTCCATTTTGAACGTTGGTATCGCGGGCTTGAAAGTTCCGTCGATGCTGGACAAGGGCAAAAAAGCCATGGAAGGCGTGGGCAACAACCCGATGATGATTTCCAAAATCGTCCCGATCAAGGACGGCGTGGCCTTGTTCTCTGACACGCTGCCGAAGATGACTCAGATTGCCAGCGTCGGTTTCAAACTGATGAAAGACGTGAAAGTAGACGCGGGCACTCCCACAGCTGGGGCGAAAATGGAACCGGTTAGCGTGAGCTTCCCCGAGTAAGACCTTAGCCTTCGAACGAAAAGCCCCACGGTTTGACGAAGCCGTGGGTTTTTTTGTGTGCACAGGCGATTTTGGTTCAGCCCAGCACGTCTTTGAAGCGGTGCCACAGCATGCCCAGCGCCAACACCGGCGTGCGCAGCCGGGGCCCGCCGGGAAAGGGCCGGTGCCGCAGGCGGGCGAACACGTCGAAACGTTCGGCCTGGCCCTGGATGGCCTCGGCCACCAACTGGCCCGCCAGCCCGGTCAGGGCCACGCCGTGGCCGCTGAAACCCTGCAGGTAGTACATGTGCGGTCCGACGCGGCCAAAGTCCGGCGCGCGGTTCATGCTGATGTCCACAAACCCGCCCCACACGAACTCCACCGGCACCGCGGCCAGTTCCGGGAAGATGGCCACCATGCGCTGGCGCATGACCTGCGCCAGGCGCGGCGGCGTGCGGGTGGTGTAGCTGACGCGGCCACCGAACAGCAGCCGGTGGTCGGCGCTGAAACGGAAGTAGTCGAGCACGAAGTTGTTGTCGCACACCGCGGCGTTGCGGGCGATGAGCCGCTGGCAGAGTTCGGGCGCCAGCGGTGCCGTGCCGATGATGTAGGTGCCCACCGGCATGGTGCGCGGGTGGATCTGGGGCAGCACGCCGGGCCCGTGTTCGGGCAAGCTGCAGTTGCCGGCCACCACGGCGTAACGGGCGCGCACCGTGCCCTGCGGCGTGTGCGCCACCACCCCCGCACCGGTCTGTGCCAGGGCGCGCACCGGGGTGTGCTCGTGCAGGATCACGCCCAGGCCCTGGGCCGCCCGCGCCAGCCCCAGCCCGTACTTGAGCGGGTGCAGGTGGCCCGACAGGCGCTCGTAGCCGGCCGCATGGTAGCGCGCGGAGCCGATGTGGCGCTGCACCTCGGCGCCGGTGGCCAGCTCGCACGCCAGGCCGTAGTCCCGCGCCTGGGCTTCCAGGTCGGCCAGCAGCGCGCGCGCCTTGCCGGGCGAGTCGGCCACGTACAGGTAGCCCTTGACCGCGTCGCAAGCAATGCCGAAACGGTCGATGCGCCGGTCGATCAGGTCCAGCGCCTGCAGCGACAGGTCCCACGCGCGGCGGGCGTCGGCGCGGCCCAGTTGCTGCTCGAACGGCCCCTGGCCCGAGGCGTAACCGACGATGGCCTGGCCCCCGTTGCGGCCGCTGGCGCCGCTGCAGACGCGGTCTGCCTCCAGCAGCAGCACCCGGAACCCCCGGTCGGCCAGCTCGAGCGCGGCGCTCAGGCCGGCAAAACCGCCACCCACCACCAGCACGTCGGCCTGGGCATCGCCCTGCAGCGGCGGCTGCGCCGCGCCGCGCGCGACACTGGCTTCGTAGTAGCTGTGCCGGTTGAGCTGGGTGTCGGACCGCAGCAACGATGGAACGGACAGGGGGGCGATCGGCATGGGGGTCCACCGGATGAATGGCCCTGTAAGTTAACCTTGGATCACCGCATCGCCGGTGCCATTTGGTCGCCGTCGGGCCCGGCCAATCGCAGCAGAGGGCCGTTCAAACCAGCGCCTTCTGGCGCCAGGCCAGCGCCGCCCCCAGCCACAGCGCCACGGCCGAAAACACCAGGCCACGCGCCAGGCCGCCCGGCCCGTCGGCAATGAAGCCGACCACCGTGGGCCCGACGATCTGCCCGGCCGCGAACACGGTGGTGAAGGCGCTGATGCCTGCGGCCCAGCGCACCGGCGGCAGGTTGTGCCGCACCAGCGCCGTGGTGGACGCCACGACCGACAGGAACACGCCGCCGAACAGTGCGCCCGAAGCCAGCAGCACCGGCCAGGCCGAGGTCAGCGCCGGCAGCACCGTGGCCAGCCCGAGCAGGGCGTTGAGCCGCGCCAGGGGTTGGCCGTTTTTGTAGCGGTCCAGCAGGCCGGCCCAGATGCGCGACGACGCCACCACCGCCAGCCCCAGCAGGCTGTAGAAAAAAGTGACGGCGCCGCTGCCGTGCCCCTGGTCGCGCAGCAGCGCGATGACGAAGGTCATGTAACCGATGTAGCCCACCCCGAACAGGGTGTAGCCCGCCAGCGCCGGGGTGAAGCGCCACAGCGACACCGGGGCCGGCGCGGCGGGGGCAGAGGCGGCCGTGGCGGTGCTGGCACTGGCCCCGCGGTCGTGCCGGCGCAGGGCACCCGCCACCCAGGCCAGCGCCCCGGTGGCCAGCGCGCACAGGCCGGCCAGGGCCCACCAGGCCCAGGCCCAGGCGTGCGGCCGATCGGCCAGTGCCTGCAGCACCCAGGGCACGGTCACGGCCGAAGCCACGATGCCCCAGCCGGTGCCGCCGTAGTACAGCCCCAGCAACAACCCGCTGCGCAGCGGCCAATGCGCGCCCAGCCGCGCCGCCAGCAAGCCCCCGGCGATGAACACCCAGGCACTGGCCAGACCGGCCAGCAGCCGTTGCGCCAGCAAGGGCGCCGCGTCCACAAAAAAGCCGCTGCCGGCCATGAACCCGCTGGCCAGCGCCGCGCCCCACAGCAACAGCCGTTCGGGCCCCAAGCGCCGCATCAGCCACGGCGTGGCCAGGGCGCCCAGCAGGTAACCCAGGGCGTTGAAGGTGTTCATGGCGCCGGCCAGGGTGTAGCTCCAGCCCAGGTCGGCGCGCATGGGCGGCAACAGCAGGCCGTAGGCAAAACGCGTCACTCCCAGCGACACGGCCGCCCCCAGCGACAGCACCAAGGCCAGCCGCCAGGCCAACCCCGGCAATTCGGTGGAAGGCCCCCCAGCGGACCCATCAAACGGTGTAGACATGGTTCCGCATTCTGCGCCCGCCCCGCCGTAAGCTGTGGCCCCATGAGCGACACCCCCGTGATGCCTCCCCGGCTGGCGCCGCTGTTCGCGGCCGAACGCCAGCGTTTCATCGATGCCCACCCGCGCTCGCTGGCCCTGTCGCAGCGGGCACAGGCGCACTTCCTGTTCGGCGTGCCACTGCACTGGATGCGCGACTGGCCCAGCCCCGCCACCCTGTTCGTGCGCCAGGCGCAGGGCGTGACCCTGGAATGCGCCGACGGCCTGCGCCACACCGACTTCTGCCTGGGCGACACCGGCGCCATGTTCGGCCACAGCCCGCCCCCGGTGGCCGAAGCCATTGCCCACCAGGCCGCGCGCGGCCTGACCTGCATGCTGCCCAGCACCGAGGCGGCAGACGTGGGCGAACGGCTGGCGCAACGCTTCGGCCTGCCCTGCTGGCAGCTGGCCCTGACGGCCAGCGACGCCAACCGCTTCGTGCTGCGCTGGGCGCGCGCCGTGACGCGGCGGCCCCAGGTGCTGGTGTTCGACGGCTGCTACCACGGCGCGGTGGACGACACCCTGGTGGACCGCGACCCCGCGACCGGCCAGACCGTGCCGCGCCCGTCGGTGCTGGGGCAGGTGCACAACCACGCGGCCCACACCCGGGTGGTGCCGTTCAACGACCTGGCCGCGCTGGAGGCAGCGCTGGCGCCTGGCGACGTGGCCGCGCTGCTGGCCGAACCGGCGCTGACCAACTTCGGGCTGGTGCCGCCCGCACCCGGCTTCTGGGCCGCGGCCCAGGCCCTGTGCCAACGCCACGGCACCCTGCTGGTGCTGGACGAAACCCACACCCTGTCCTGCGGCCCCGGCGGCCACGCGCGCCAGCACGGCCTGCGGCCCGACGTGCTGGTGGTGGGCAAGGCGGTGGCCGGCGGCCTGCCCTGCGCGGTGTACGGCTTCACCGGGGCACTGGCCGAGCGCATGCGCGCCGCCAAGGACGGTGCGCCCGAAGGCCACAGCGGCATCGGCACCACCCTGAGCGCCAACCCGCTGACCCTGGCCGCCCTGCACGCCGCCCTGAACCACCTGCACACCGAAGCGGCCTACGCCCCCATGCTGGCGCGGGCCGAACAACTGGAGCAGGGGCTGCTGCGGCGCATCCAGGCGGCGGGCCGGCCCTGGACCGTCACCCGCCTGGGCGCCCGACTGGAACTGCAGTTCATGCCCCACACGCCACGCCACGCGCAGGACGTGCGCGACCTCGGCCAGCCGGCGCTGGAGGCCTGCACCCACCTGTTCATGCTGAACCGGGGGGTGTTGCTCACCCCCTTCCACAGCATGATGTTGTGCGCCCCGGCCACCACCGCAGGCCAGGTGGCGCAGCTGCTGCAGGCCTTCGACGAACTGCTGGCCACCCTGCCCTGAGGCGGCCTCGGCTCAGCCACCCAGGCCGATGGGCGCCGGGGCGTCGTGCAGGATGCGCTGGAACAGCCGCTCGTACAGGGGCGCCGGCGCGTGCTGGCGCGTCAACGGATCCTGGTTGGCGGCAAACGCTTCGTCCAGCGCGGCCCAGTCGGCCGCACCCAGGCAGCGCTCGGCCACCGGCAGGATCTCGGTTTCCTCGGTGCGCATGTGCTCCAGGTAAAAACCGACGTAGCGGTCCAGCGCCTGCACAAACGACTGGCGCCTGGCCGCGCCCAGGAACTTCCACGCCAGCAGCTGGTGCTGCAGGGCCCGCACCGCCACTTCGCCCTGGATGTGGTCCTGCTCCAGCCGCTCGATGGCGGCCATGGCCTCGGGCGCCGCCCGCGCCACGCGCGGGAACAGCAGGTTCGACTCCTTGGGGTGGTGCAGCCGCTCCGGGAATTCGTCGATGTAGAACAGCATGGCCTGCACCGTGTCGAAAAACCGTTCGTCCGGCTCGACCGGGGCTTGCCGCACCAGCTGTTGCAGGGAGCGCAGCATGGCGGCCAGCGCCATGTGTTCGTCGCGGATGGTGCGCAGGGATGCGGGGATGGCCATGGGGAATCCTCCTTCAATTCTGGAAGCATGGCAGCCCGCGGGCGGAGCGGTGTTGACGCAGGTCAAGGCGGCCGGGCGCGCGCTTCAGCGTGGCGGGACCGACCCTTGCCCCGGTCGCCAGCGCTGCAACAGCAGGGCGTTGGTGACCACGCTCACCGAACTCAGCGCCATGGCCGCGCCGGCCACCACCGGGTTCAGGTAGCCCAGCGCCGCCAACGGGATGCCGGCCACGTTGTAGGCAAAGGCCCAGAACAGGTTCTGCCGGATCTTGCCCACGGTGCGGCGCGAAATGTCCAGCGCGGCGGCGACCAGGCGCGGGTCGCCCCGCATCAGGGTGATGCCGGCCGCGTGCATGGCCACGTCGGAGCCGCCGCGGGCGTGGCCCATGGCCAGGCCCACGTCGGCGGCGGCCAGCGCCGGGGCGTCGTTCACGCCGTCGCCCACCATGGCCACGCGGTGGCCGCCGGCTTTGAGTCCGGCCACATGCGCGGCCTTGTCGCCGGGCAACACCTCGGCCAGCACCTCGCCGGCCTCGGGCCGCAGGCCCAGGCGGCGGGCCATGGCCTCGGCGGCGCCGCGGTTGTCGCCGGAAATCATCACCAGCCGCAGGCCGCGCGCGCGCAGGCCGGCCACGGCCTCGGCGGCACCGGGTTTGGCCTCGTCGGCAAAGGCCAGCAGCGCCAGCGGGCGGACCGGGCCCACGCCGTCCGCCGTGTCCTGGCCCGCCCCCACGGCCAGTGCCGACACGGTCGCGCCCTCGGCCTGCAGGTCGCGGGCGGCGTCGGCCAGCGGCCCCAGCGCCACCCCCAGTTCGTCCATCCAGCGCAGGCTGCCCAGGTACAGGGCGGCACCCTGCACCCGCCCGCGCGTGCCGCGGCCGGGCACCGCCTGCACGTCTTCGGCGGTCTGGGCGTCGGTGGACGCGTGGGCTGCGGCCTGCACCACGGCCCGGGCCAGCGGGTGTTCGCTCTGCGCCTGCAGCGCGGCGGCGGCCTGCAGCGCGCCGGCGTCGTCCACCCCGTCGGCGGGCACCAGCCGCAGCAGGCGCGGCTCGCCCACGGTCAGGGTGCCGGTCTTGTCGAAGGCCACCGTGTCCACCCGGTGCGCCAGCTCCAGGGCTTCGGCGTCTTTGATGAGGATGCCGTGCCGCGCCGCCACCCCGGTGCCGGCCATGATGGCCGCGGGCGTGGCCAGGCCCAGCGCGCAGGGGCAGGCGATGACCAGCACCGCCACCGCGTGCAGCAAGGCGTCTTCCACCGGTGCACCCTGCCAGCCCCACCAGCCCAGGAAGGTCAGACCCGCCAGCGCCAGCACCGTGGGCACGAACACCGCGGCCACTCGGTCCACCAGCCGCTGCACCGGGGCCTTGGCGGCCTGGGCGTCCTGCACCAGGGCAATGATGCGCTGCAGCACGCTCTGCGCGCCCACCGCCGTCACCCGCACCTGCACCGCGCCGTCGCCGTTGAGGCTGCCGCCGGTCACGGCGTCGCCGGCCTGCTTGGGCACCGGCATCGGCTCGCCGGTCAGCATGGACTCGTCCACCTGCGTCTGGCCCTGGTGCACCGTGCCGTCGGCCGGCAGGCGTTCGCCCGGGCGCACCAGCACCAGGTCGCCGGGCAGCAGTTCGGCCACGGGCACGTCCTGCAGCGCTTCGCGTTTCACGCCGTCGGGCAGCAGGTGCGCCATTTCGGGCCGCAGCGCGTGCAGTGCGCGGATGGCCTCGGTGGTCCGGTGCTTGGCGCGGGCCTCCAGCCACTTGCCCAGCAGCACCAGGGTGATGACCACGGCCGAGGCCTCGTAATACAGGTGCACCATGGCGCCGGTTTCGGCGCGCCACCAGAGCCAGGTGCTCATGCCCCAGGCCGCGCTGGTGCCGATGGCCACCAGCAGTTCCATGTTGCCGCTCAGCGCCTTCAGCGCGTGCCAGCCGGCGCGGTAAAAACGCGCGCCCAACACAAACTGCACCGGCGTGGCCAGCAGGAACTGGATCCACGCGGGCAGCATCCAGTGCTGGCCGAACAGGTCGCCCACCATGGGACCGGCCAAGGGCAGCGACAGCAGCACGCCCAGCCACACCGGCCAGGCGTCGCGCGGCACCCCGAGCCAGGTCGGCGCGGTGGCATCGGACGGTGACGCCAGTGGCCGGGGCTCGTAGCCGGCGTCGCGCACCGCGCGCTGGATGCGCGCGGTCATGACGCTGGCCTCGGCGTCGGCCTGGGGGGTATCGCGCCAGCGCACCCGCGCCGATTCGGTGGCCAGGTTGACCGCCGCGTCCTGCACGCCGGGCAACTTTTTCAGCGCCCGTTCGACGCGCGAGACACAGGAGGCACAGGTCATGCCGCCGATGCCGAGGTCCAGTTCGCACAGCTCGGGGGCGGGGGCGGGGGCGGTGTTCATGCGCGCAGTATGAACCTTGCCACCGTGTCAGCGTCAAGCGGTCGGGCAGGTCTTGACCTTTCCACCGTGTCAAGGTTCATACTTGTGTCCGTTGTCCCCCCCTTTCAGGAGCCCCCATGAACCAGACCTTCACCGTGACCGGCATGACCTGCGGCCATTGCGAAAAAGCCGTGACCCAGGCCATTCGGGCCGTGGACCCGCAGGCCCAGGTACGCATCGACCGCGCCCAGAACCGGGTGGAGGTGGACAGCACCCAGCCGCGCGCAGCCCTGGCCCAGGCCATCGCCGAAGAAGGCTACGCGGTCGCCGCCTGACGGCCTGAACCGCCGCCCATGGCTTCGCCACCCGACACCACCGCCCGGCCACCCGGCGGCTGGCCGGTCCACATCGGCCAGGCCGCGGCCCGCTCGGGCGTGTCGGCCAAAATGGTGCGGCACTACGAAACGCTGGGGTTGCTGGCGCCGGTGGCCCGCACCGACAGCGGCTACCGCCTCTACACCGAGGCCGACGTGCACACGCTGCGCTTCATCAAACGCGCCCGCGACCTGGGTTTTTCCATGGCCGACATCGGCGAACTGGTGGGGCTGTGGCACGACCAGGGGCGCAGCAGCGCCCAGGTCCGGCAGATCGCACAGCGGCAACTGCAGGCGCTGGAGGAGCGCATCGCGCAGCTGCAGGCCATGGCGCGCAGCCTGCAAGGGCTGACCGCGTGCTGCCACGGGGACGACCGGCCGGACTGCCCGATCCTGGACGACCTGGCCGGGCTTTGACCCCGCTTGACGCTTCTTTACACCGGCGTCACATCGCAGCGGTGGCCACGACACACGCGCGGCCGACACTGGCCTCACCGCAACCCCCAAAGAAAGGCCCGCCCATGACACCCCTCACCCAACGCCTGCTCATCGCCGCCGCCACCGCTGGCGTGCTGGCCACCACCGCCAGCGCCTGGGCCTTTGGCGGCGGCCGGGGCCACTGCGACAGCGCGCCAGACGCTCCGCGCGCCGAACGCCTGCAAGAACGCCATGCACCACGCCTGGCCGAACACGAAGCCCGCCTGAAAGACGCGTTGAAGCTGACGCCGGCCCAGGCCGGCGCGTGGCAGGCCTTCAGCACCGCCATGCAAGCGCCCAAGACAAGCAAGCAAAGGCTGAACCGCGCCGAGTGGGCCACGCTGACCACGCCCCAGCGCATGGAAAAGATGCAGGCCCTGCGCGCCGAACGCGACGCCCGCCTGAACGAACGCCTCGAAGCCGTCAAAACGTTCTACGCCACGCTCAGCCCCGAGCAGCAACAAACCTTTGACGCCCAGCACCAGCGCCTGGGCCGCCACGGGGGCCCGGGCCGCGAACGGCCAGGCCACCCGCACCCGCCACGGCACGGTTGACCGGCCCTGCCGGCGGGCACTCCGGCCCCCACCGCCACCCACCAGCCCCCGGGCTGGTTTTTTTTCGTCCGCACAACCCTGTGGACAAAAAAAGAACAAGCGGCCAGTTGTCCACAGCCTTGGGAAAAATCGAAAAGTTGTGCCCAACCACGCGCCGCGTTCCCAGGGTCGGGTCCACACCTTAGTCCGGTGTTCAAGTCCATGATTTGCCAACGCTTTTGGCCCTTGTGCACAGCCGGGGCCCGGCTCTACTACTACGACTATTTTGAAAATTAAGAACAAAGACAGGTAGTTGGACAAGCTTTTGGCGCCCGCGAGGCACCCGGGCAGGCCCACCGGGGCTCGCGCCCCAAAACCCGCGGGCCGGCTGTTAAGATTTGGTTTTTTCAGGCCCACACCGCATGAACTCCCCCGCCGCCGGCGCCCGGTCTTTCGAGATCAAGAGCGCACAACTGCCTTTGGTGGCACTGCTGCTGCGCTCGGCAGACCCGGCGACGCTGGACCAGGACCTGACCGAACGCTTTGGCGCCCACCCGGACTTTTTCGACCAAGACCCTTTGCTGGTGGACATGACCGGGCTGCAAGACCCGATCAGTCCGCTGGAAATGCAGGCCCTGCTGGGCGTGCTGCGCCGCTTTCGGCTGCAACCCGTGGCCTACCGCGGCGGCAGCGCCGACCACCAGGGCGCCGCCGCCCAGGCCGGCCTGGTGCGGGCGGACGAAGCCAGCTGGGTGCGGGCCCAGCCCCACCCCACCGAGGCAGCGCCCGCGGCCGAACCCCCATCCCCGGTCGCGTTGGCGGCCCTGGTGGTGGACCGCCCGCTGCGCTCCGGCCAGCAGGTCTACGCCCGCGGGCGCGACCTGGTGGTGCTGGCCATGGTCAACCCCGGGGCCGAGGTGATCGCCGACGGCCACATCCACGTGTACGCGCCGCTGCGCGGCAAGGCGATCGCCGGCGCCCGGGGCAACGCCGACGCCCGCATCTTTGCCCAGACGCTGGAGGCCGAACTCGTCTCCATCGCCGGGGTGTACCGCACCAGCGACGTGGCTTTGCCCGACAATGTGCGCGGCAAACCGGCCCAGGTGCGCCTGCACAGCGGCCCCGACGGCGACAAGCTGTTGCTCGAACCCCTACTCTGACGCTTGGAAAGAACCCCCAATATGGCCAAAATCGTTGTCGTGACCTCCGGCAAGGGCGGTGTGGGCAAAACCACCACCAGCGCCAGCTTTGCCACCGGTCTGGCGCTCAAAGGTTTCAAGACCGTCGTCATCGACTTCGACGTCGGCCTGCGCAACCTCGACCTGATCATGGGCTGCGAACGCCGCGTGGTGTACGACTTCATCAACGTCATCCACCACGAAGCCAACCTGAACCAGGCGCTGATCAAGGACAAGCAGTGCGACAACCTGTTCGTGCTGGCCGCCAGCCAGACGCGCGACAAGGATGCGCTGACGCAGGACGGCGTGGAGCGCGTGCTCAACGACCTGGCGGGCATGGGCTTTGATTACATCGTTTGCGACTCGCCGGCCGGTATCGAAACCGGGGCCCTGATGGCCATGCACTTTGCCGACGAAGCCCTGGTGGTGACCAACCCCGAGGTCTCCAGCGTGCGCGACAGCGACCGCATCCTGGGCATGCTGGGCAGCAAGACGAAGCGCGCCATCGAAGGCCAGGCGCCGATCAAGGAACACCTGCTCATCACCCGCTACAACCCGAGCCGGGTGCAGGACGGCCAGATGCTGTCGCTGGAGGACATCCAGGACATCCTGCGCATCCCGCTGATCGGTGTGATCCCGGAAAGCGAAAGCGTGCTGCAGGCGTCCAACCAGGGCGTGCCGGCGGTGCACCTGCAGGGCAGCGACGTGTCCGAGGCCTACAAGGACGTGATCGAACGTTTCCTGGGCAACGACCGCCCGCTGCGCTTCATCGACGCCGAGAAGCCCGGCTTCTTCAAACGCCTGTTCGGGAGGTGAGCGGCATGTCTTTCCTGTCTTTCCTGCTGGGCGAAAAAAAGAAGTCGGCCAGTGTGGCCAAGGAACGCCTGCAGATCATCCTGGCGCACGAACGCAGCGGCCGCAACGCCGCCGAGCCCGACTACCTGCCCGACCTGCAACGCGAGCTGATGGCGGTGATCAGCAAGTACGTGCGCATCAACCCGGACGACATCAAGGTCCAGCTCGAACGCCAGGACAACCTGGAAGTGCTGGAAGTGAAAATCGAGTTGCCGGACGCCCGCTGA
>NZ_JAAQQT010000706.1:27361-40937 GCF_011742065.1 Aquabacterium sp. A08 | reverse complement strand
ACGGCGACGCTGCTGCCGTTGCTCAGGCCGTCCTGTTTTTCCTGCATGGCCATGGCGTACACCTCGGTGCGCTTGGACAGGTTGTGCAGGTAGCCCAGCGTCAGGCTGCTGCGGTCGGCGCCGGTTTGGGCGTCCAGCCGGCCCCACTGGGCCACCACCGCGCCAGCGCCCAAGGGCACGCGCACGCCCAGGCCACTGATGTCGAATTCGTTGCCGGTGGTCAGGTTCTCCACCTCGCCGTACTGGGCGAACACCTTGGCCACGCCAAAGTCGTAAGCGCCGCCCAGTTGCTGGGTTTTGGTGTCGTTGACTGCGCCCTTTTTCACCTCTTGCGCCACGAAGGACAGCGCCAGTGGCCCCTGGCTGTAGCCCAGGCCTACGCTCCAGTTGTTGCCGTCGGTGGCGGCCTGGCCTTCCTTGAAGGCGTAGGCCAGGTTGGCGCGGAAGCCGCCCACGGTGGGGCTGCTGTAGGCGATGGAGTCGTTCCAGCCGGTGTCACCGGTGACGGTGCCGCTGGTGAAGTACTGCCGGATGGCCGGCGAGAACCCGAAAGAGTCGCCGACGGCGTTGAACATCAGCGTGGAGACGAACAGCGACGTGGTGTTGCGGCCCAGGTGCAGGGCGCCATAGCGCTTGTGCGCCAGCCCGACCGACGCGGTGCGGGTGAATTCGCCGTCGCCGTCGAAGCGGCCGGAACGGCCGACGTCGGAGCGGAAAAAGGTTTCCAGCTTGAACTGGGCCGACAGGCCGTTGCCCAGGTCTTCGCTGCCGCCAAAGCCCAGGAAGCTGGTGGTCATTTTGCCGCTCTCGGCCAGGGTCTGGCGCTGGCCGCCCGGGGCCTTGTACGAACCCACGCTCATGTCGATGAGGCCGTACACGTTGACCGCCGACGTTTGCGCCTGCGCCGCCGGGGCGAACGCCGCCGCGCCCATCAAGGCTGCCGCGGCCACGCCCAGTTTCCCACCTCTCATGCTGTTTGAACCGCCCCGGGTTTCAAGGAGGCTGGTTGGTTTAAGTTGAAACCTCTGTCGAGGTGTTGCTGTTGGCGAATTGCCTCCAGTAGTTTGCCTCAGCTTCTGCCGGAGGGATGCCCCCAATCGGCGTGAGCAGTCGGATGTGGTTGAACCAGTGCACCCATTGCAGGGTGGCCAGTTCCACGGATTCCCTGTTCTTCCAGGGTCCCCGGCGGTGAATCAACTCGGCCTTGTACAGCCCGTTGATGGTTTCTGCCAGTGCGTTGTCGTAGCTGTCGCCCCGGCTGCCCACTGATGGCTGGATGCCCGCCTGGTCCAGGCGTTCGGTGTAGCGTATGGAAACGTATTGACTGCCCCTGTCGGAATGGTGCGTCAGGGCATGTGCCGCAGGCTGACGTTCGTACAGTGCCTGCTCCAGCGCATCCAGCACGAAGTCCGTCTGCATGCTGCGGCTGACTCGCCAGCCCACAATGCGCCGGGCGTACACATCCACCACAAAGGCCACGTACAGCCAGCCCTGCCAGGTGCTGACATAGGTGAAGTCCGACACCCACAACTCGTTGGGTCGGCTGGCCTTGAATTGCCGGTTGACGTGGTCCAGCGGGCACGGTGCGGAGGTGTCTGGCGTGGTGGTGCGCACCGTCTTGCCACGGCGTGCCCCTTGCAGGCCCATGGCACGCATCAGCCGCTCCACGGTACAACGTGCCACCGGGATGCCCTCGCGGTTCATCTGCAGCCAGACCTTGTCAGCCCCGTAGACCTGCCAGTTGGCGTGCCACACGCGCTGGATGTCGGCTTTCAAACCCTCGTCACGCAGGGCACGCGCACTGCGCAACTGTGGATTGCGCTGGCGAGCGGCATGGCGCCAGTAGCACGACGGGGCCATCTGCAACACCCGGCAGATGGGCTCGACCCCGTAGTCATCACGGTGGCGGTCGATGTAGTTCTTCAAGACTTCAATCGGCGGTCGAGCTCCGCCTGCGCAAAAAAAGCGCTGGCCGTCTTGAGGATGTCATTGGCCCGGCGCAACTCCTTGACCTCGCGCTCCAGTTCCTTGATGCGTTGCGCCTCCGAAGTGGTGGTGCCGACACGCTGGCCGCTGTCGACCTCGGCCTTCTTGACCCATTCGTTGAGGGTCTGCGGCACGCAGCCAATCTTGGGGGCTATAGATTCAATGGCTGCCCACAGAGAGGGGTAGTCGGCTCGGTGCTCCTGCACCATGCGCACGGCGCGCTCGCGGACCTCGGGTGAGAACTTGTTTGACTTGGTCATGGCTCCATCTTCTCAGACGTTGGAGCCTCCTCAATTCCCGGGGCGGTTCAGTTTGCCATGTCATCTGCTCCAGTTTTGGTCCAACGGTTTGCCCCCGGCGCTGGCATGCACCGGTTTGGGCACTGCGCACACACAAGCTTGGCCAGCCGCCCACCCGGGCCGCTGTGCGCACTTTTTGTGCGCGCTTTTGTATACAAAACTACTAATGCAAAGACTGGGCCAGACGGATGCGTCGCGGCCAGCAAAAAGCCGGTGAGGCCACGGCGCCACCGGCTTTGCTACCCAGGGGGATCGGTGTGGTGGCGCCGTCAACACCACCCAAAAACCGCCACCACCTGGCGGACCAGTGAGGTCAGAACTTCCAGCCCAGACCCACGCCGACCAGCAGTGGATCGACCTTGAAGGTGTCGATCTTGGCGCCCGCATCGGTCACATCGGTCTTGATGAAGACTTTTTTGACGTCGATGTTGAAGTACATGTCTTTGGCCACGGGAATGTCCACGCCCACCTGCAGCGCGCCGCCCCAGCTGTTGCGCTTGATGTCCAGCGGGGCCGGCAGGTTCACCGAGCTGAAGCGGGTGAAGTTGATACCCGCGCCGACATAGGGCTTGAAGCCGGGGGCGTCGAAGTGGTATTGCAGCGTCAGGGTGGGCGGCAGGTGCTTGAGGGTACCGATCGGCGCGCCGCCCAGCGACACGGTCTGCTTTTGCGGCACGGTCAAAATCAGTTCGGCGGCCAGGTTCTTGTTGAAGAAGTAGGTGAAGTCCACCTCGGGCAGCGTCTTGTTGTTGATGGACACGGGCACCGCCGGGTCGCTGTTTTTGTTGGCAGCGTCCAGATGCACCACGCGGGCGCGGACCAGCCAGTCGCCCTCTTTGAAGTCTTGCGCCATGGCGGTGCCGGAAACGAGTGCGGCGCCCACGGCCGCGGCAAGCAGGTATTGGTTCATGGTGTGTGGTGTGTCGTGCAAGGGAACATTCCCTGCCGGCATTGGAAGCCCGCACACCCGGCGCGGGTTTGCGCCACATCAAACCCGGGGGTTAACCCGCGCCGCGCGAACGAAGGGTTTGATCTGCGTCAAACCGCCCCACAGGGGCCGCGGCAGGGCACCGCATCAGGCCGGAGACTTTGTGCGGCGCAACCACAGCCAAGCCAACCAGGGCAGCAGGGCAGCCACCAAAGCAGCGGCAATGGCCACGCCTTCCTGCCACTGCCGGCTGCGGGCCAACTGGTCGCGCACCTCTTGGGCGTTGACCAGCACGCACTGCGGCGCGTACTTCTGCGTTTGGTGTGGCGCCACCCACCAACGCCGCTCCATGGACTTTCCTTGGGCGTGGTGGCGCACGTAGCCGCTTTCACACAGGGCTTGCCAATACGCCTGGCGGTCGCTGGCGTGGTCGGCCATGAAACCCATGATGCCCAGCGGGTGCGTCAGGCACGCGCGGGTGCGGGGGCAGGCGGCGTAGAGCTTGCGCGCCGCCTCGGGTTGGCGAAACAGGTGCGCCCAGGCGCCCAGGGTCTGATCGACCTGGTACTTGAAACCCTCGGGCCGCTGCCGCATGCCGATCAGGTAGTCGGACGACACATGTCCAGCCGGCGTGACGGCCTGCATCCAGCCTGTGGCGTGCGCAGACCGGATGCCTTGATCCACCCACTGGTAACCGCAAGCGCACAGCAGCAGCCAGGCGATGTACCAGAAACCCTTGGTACCCAGCAGGCGCGCAAGGGCCGCGCCGGCACTGCCGGAATGAGTGCCCGCGTGGCCCGCGCCCACCGGCAATTCCCCGGCACGCCAAACGGGGGGCGCCGTGTGCTGGGCCTGCAGGTTTTGGAGGTAGCTGCTGGTTTCCTGGTGCAGGCGCTGCGCGTCCGCCATGGACTGGTGGTTTTGCTGCTGCATGCGGTGGTTCCAGTAGTCCGTGGAACCCACGCTGGATTCGTTCATGCGGTGGCCGTGCTCGGCGGCCTTGTCGTCGTGGTAAGTCACATGCACCTCCCTGTGTTGACCCGGCGGCCATGATAGGGCCCGAGCGTCCACCCCCACGGCCACGGGATTTTTTGACCCCTGGGCCTTGAAAAGGCGTGAGGCCGCCTCTATCATTAGCACTCGCTGGGGTTGAGTGCTAACACTGTGGTGGGCACCCCCCACGATCTGTCCAACACGTTTCTTTTTTACTGAGCAGGAGATCTCATGAAACTTCGTCCCCTCGCCGATCGCGTGATCGTCAAGCGCATGGAAAATGAAACCAAGACCGCTTCGGGCATCGTGATCCCCGACAACGCCGCCGAAAAGCCCGACCAGGGCGAAGTGCTGGCCGTGGGCCCGGGCAAGACGAACGACAAGGGCGAAACCAAGGCCCTGTCCGTGAAAGTGGGCGACCGCGTGCTGTTCGGCAAATACAGTGGCCAGACCGTGAAGGTCGATGGCGACGAACTGCTGGTCATGAAGGAAGACGACCTGTTTGCCGTGGTCGAGAAGTAATTTGCCCCTGTTGCAACCCAAACACTGAAGGAACCTGAAAAATGGCAGCAAAAGACGTAGTGTTCGGCGGCGAAGCCCGCGCCCGCATGGTCGAGGGCGTGAACGTCCTGGCCAACGCCGTGAAAGTGACCCTGGGCCCCAAAGGCCGCAACGTGGTGCTGGAGCGTTCGTTCGGCGCCCCGACCGTGACTAAGGACGGCGTGTCCGTGGCCAAGGAAATCGAGTTGAAGGACAAGCTGCAGAACATGGGCGCCCAGATGGTCAAGGAAGTCGCTTCCAAGACCTCGGACAACGCCGGTGACGGCACCACCACCGCGACCGTGCTGGCCCAGGCCATCGTGCGCGAAGGCATGAAGTACGTGGCCGCCGGCATGAACCCGATGGACCTCAAGCGCGGCATCGACAAGGCCGTGGAAGCCCTGATCGCCGAGCTGAAGAAGGCCTCCAAGCCCACCACCACCTCCAAAGAGATCGCCCAGGTGGGTTCCATCTCCGCCAACTCCGACTCCAGCATCGGCGACATCATCGCCAACGCCATGGACAAAGTGGGCAAGGAAGGCGTGATCACCGTGGAAGACGGCAAATCGCTGCAGAACGAGCTGGATGTCGTGGAAGGCATGCAGTTTGACCGCGGCTACCTGTCGCCCTACTTCATCAACAACCCCGAGAAGCAGGCCGCGCTGCTGGACAACCCCTTCGTGCTGCTGTTCGACAAGAAGATCAGCAACATCCGCGACCTGCTGCCCACGCTGGAAGCCGTGGCCAAGGCCGGCCGTCCGCTGCTGATCATTGCCGAAGACGTGGAAGGCGAAGCCCTGGCGACCCTGGTGGTGAACACCATCCGTGGCATCCTGAAGGTCGTGGCTGTGAAGGCCCCGGGCTTCGGCGACCGCCGCAAGGCCATGCTGGAAGACATCGCCATCCTGACCGGCGGCAAGGTGATCGCTGAAGAAGTGGGCCTGACCCTGGACAAGGTGACCCTGGCCGACCTGGGCCAGGCCAAGCGCGTGGAAATCGGCAAGGAAAACACCACCATCATCGATGGCGCCGGTGCCGCTGCCGACATCGAAGCCCGCGTGAAGCAGATCCGCATCCAGATCGAAGAAGCCACCAGCGACTACGACCGCGAGAAGCTGCAAGAGCGCGTGGCCAAGCTGGCCGGCGGTGTGGCCGTCATCAAGGTCGGTGCCGCCACCGAAGTCGAGATGAAGGAAAAGAAGGCCCGCGTGGAAGACGCGCTGCACGCCACGCGCGCTGCGGTGGAAGAAGGCATTGTGGCCGGCGGTGGCGTGGCCCTGCTGCGCGCCAAGCAATCGGCCGGCACCATCACCGGTGACAACGCCGACCAGCAAGCCGGTATCAGCCTGGTGCTGAAGGCCATCGAAGCGCCGCTGCGCGAGATCGTGGCCAACGCCGGTGGCGAGCCGAGCGTGGTGGTGAACGCCGTGCTGGGTGGCCAGGGCAACTACGGCTTCAACGCCGCCAACGACACCTACGGCGACATGATCGAGATGGGCATTCTGGACCCGACGAAAGTGACCCGCACCGCGCTGCAGAACGCCGCGTCCGTGGCCAGCCTGATGCTGACCACCGAGTGCATGGTGGCCGAGGCCCCGAAGGACGACGCACCGGCCATGCCGGGCGGCATGGGTGACATGGGCGGCATGGGCGGCATGGGCATGTAAGCCCGCCGGCCTGGGCGGCCCCGCGGCCGCCCGGTGCTGCACACACCACCCCGCCGGGAGCGATCCCGGCGGGGTTTTTTTGCGTCTGGGCTCAGCCGCCCAAGGCGGCCAGCGCGGTGAAATCGCTGGCAAAGCCCTGGAGTTTTTGCTGGGCGTGGTGGCGTTGTTCGGGCGTGGTGCGCTGGTGCCATTCGGCCAGGAAGGCGCAGCTGTCGGCCCGCCAGGCGGCCTGCTGGGCCTGTTGCGCCGAGTCGGGCGGCTGCCACCAACGGGCCCAGGCGGCGCGGGCTTCGGCCTCGGCCGGGGCGCCGGCCTGGATGCGGCGCACCGCCTCCAGCAGCACCGCGTGCTGGCGTTCGCGCTCGGCCACGGCACGCTCGGGGTCGAAGGCGCTGCGCTGCAGGCGCTGGCGCAACCAGTCGCGCTGGGCCGGGCTGGTGCGGCCGTACAGCATTTCCAGCCGTTCCACGGCCTTGTCCAGGCGCCGGGGGGCGACCTCGCCGGCGGGCGCCACAAAGTCCGCGCGGAATTCGGCCAGGCGTTCGGCGTGGCGGCCCTGCCAGTGCGCCAGTTGCGCCGGGGTGAGGCCGCCGGCCAGGCGCGCCAGCCACGGCAGGGCCTGGGCGCCGGCCTCGTCGAGCCAGCCGCTCAGGCGGGGCCATTCGGCGCAGACCTGCTGGGCGGTCACGTCGGCCCCGGCCAGGACCTGCCAGCGCGCCAGCGTCTGCGCGTACTGCGGCAGGTGCTGGCGCCGGTGCCAGGCGTGCCATTGGGCCAGGTCGGCCCGCACGGCGGCGGACTGCGTGCGGTCGAGGTTGAGCAGGCCGTCCAGGCGCCAGTGGGCCAGGGTGGGCAGGCGGTTGTAGGCCACCGACACCAGGCTGCAGCCGGCCAGCGTCATGGCCAGCGCAGCGGCCGCCCAGCGGGCGCGGCGCAGCGGCAAGAAACGGAAGGTCATGCCGCCAAGGTTAGCCGGGCTGGGGCCACTGGCGCGGCGGCACGGCCCAAACCCGACCCGCGCGGGCAGGTACAGTGTGGCCATGAGCGCCACCCTGTCCCCCCACGCCACCGCCCAAGCCCTGCCCTACCCTGCGCTGGCCCAGCAGATCGAAGCCGTGCTGCGCGACCCGAGCGTGCGGGTGCCGCCCCGGCTGGTGGAGCGGCTGGCCAACGGCGCCAGCCTGTTCGTGATGCCGGCCCACGACGCACAGGTGGCCATCACCAAACTCATCACCTTTGTGCACGACAACGCCACGCGCGGACTGCCCAGCATCCAGGGCGACATTGTGGTGTTCGACGTGGCCACCGGCAGCCGCCGCGCGCTGCTGGACGGCCCGACGGTGACGGCGCGGCGCACGGCCGCGGTGTCGCTGCTGGCCGCGCAACGGCTGGTCCCCCACCCCGCCGGCCCGCTGCTGATCGTGGGCGCGGGGGTGCAGGGGCGGGCGCACCTGGACGCCTTCCACGCCGGCCTGGGGGTGCGCGAGGTGCGGGTGGCCTCGCGCAGCCGCGCCAGCGCCGATGCGCTGGTGGCGCACGCCCGAGCCTTGGGGCTGCAAGCCCGCGCGGTGGACGACGCCGACGCGGCGCTGGCCGACTGCCCGCTGGTGGTGACCGCCACCAGTGCCCAGGCCGTGGCGCTGCGCGGCACGCCCCGGCCCGACGCCTTCGTGGCCGCCGTGGGCGCCTTCACCCCGCAGATGGTGGAGTGGGCGCCCGGCGTCTGCCAGCACCTGGCGCGCACCGGCACGCTGGTGGTGGACACGCGCGACGCCGACCACGAGGCCGGTGACCTGCTGCAGGCCGGCCTGGACGTGACCGCCCTGCCGTCCCTGGCCGACGTGGTGAACCGCACCCCCGCCTGGCACGGCCCGCGGCCGGGCGGCCCGGTGTTCTTCAAAAGCTGCGGCTGGGCCGGCTGGGACCTGGCCGCCGCCCGTTGCGCCCTCGCCCACGCCGCACCCTGACCCTTTGCATTCGGAGGAAATTGCCCATGGTTCAACGCTTTGACGTCGGTCCGCGCCTGTCGGAAATGGCCATCCACAACGGCACGGTGTACCTCGCCGGCCAGGTGCCAGAGGACGCCGACCTGGACATCGAGGGCCAGACCCGGCAGGTGCTGGCCGCCATCGACGCGCTGCTGGCGCGTGCCGGCACCGACAAGACCCGGCTGCTGATGGTGCAGATTTTCATCGCCGACCTGGCCGACTTCGACGGGCTGAACCGCGCCTGGGACGCCTGGGTGCCGGCCGGCCACACGCCCCCGCGCGCCACGGTGCAGGCGGCGCTGGCCCGCCCCGGCTGGCGGGTGGAAATCGTGGCCACCGCGGCCCTGTAAGCCCCCGCCCGGGGGCTCAGACGATTGGGCGACGCGCCCCACCCTGGCGGCGCTGGGCCCGGGGCAAGGCCGCGTCGTGGGCCGCCACCACCGCCGTGGCCTGGGCCTGCAGGCGGTCGAGCACCCCGTCCAGCCAGTCCACCTCCTCGTCGCTCAGCACGGCCAGCACGTCCTGGTTGATACGGCGCGCCAGCGGCAGCAGCTCGTCGTGGATGCGGCGCCCCTGCGCCGTGAGCCGGACCACCGCATGGCGCCGGTCCGAGGGCAGCGCCAGCCGCTCGGCCAGGCGCTTGTCCACCAATGCGGCGATGGTGCGCGAGGTGCGTGCCTTGTCCAGCCCCGCCGCCCGCGACAGGGCCGAGGGCGACAGCCCCTCGGTCGGTGCCAGGTAGCTCATCAACCGCCATTCGCGCCGGGTGATGCCGAAACGCCCTTCACAGGCACGCACCACCAGGCTGCCGGCCTCGGCCAGCAGGCGGCTGATGCGGTAGAGGGGCATGTCCACCAAGGTGTCGAGCCGGCGCAGGCGGGAGGGGTCGGACATGCGGGTTTTCACGCAGAACGGTTGATTAGAACAACCGATTGTCCTCGCTCTACAGTCGCGGCTCAAGCGGCACCCGACCGCGCTTGCCCCCGAATCGCCGCCCGTTGGACGGCCCCCGAAAGGACAGACTGCACATGACCCGCACCCTCCCCCGCCGCCGCACGCTCGGCGCCCTGTCGGCCCTGGCGCTTGCCCTGGGCGCCTCGCTGGCGGCCCCGCTGGCCCTGGCGCAAAGCGCCTACCCCACCAAGCCGGTGCGCTTGGTCAACAACTTCCCGCCCGGCGGGCCGTCGGACATCCTGGCGCGCTCGGTGCAGCCGGTGCTGCAGGCACTGCTCAAGCAGCCGGTGATCGTGGAAAACAAGGCCGGCGCCGCCGGCAACATCGGCGCGGCCGACGTGGCGCGCGCCCCGGCCGACGGTCACACCGTGTTGTTCGGCATCGACACCACCTTCACGGTCAACCCACACATTTACAAGACCATGCCGTTCAAGCCGGCCGACTTCAAGCCGGTGGTGGTCATGGCGTCGTCGGGGCTGCTGGTGGGGGTGCACCCCAGCACCGGCATCAAGACCATGAAGGACCTGCTGGCCGCTGGCAAGGGCAAGGGGCTGAACTTCAGCTCGGCCGGCAACGGCAGCCCGGGCCACCTGTCGGTGGAGGTGTTCAAGGACGCCGCCGGCCTCAAAATCCACCACATCCCATACCGCGGCAACACCCCGGCCGTGACCGCGGTGCTGGCGGGCGAGGTGGACGGCGGCAACCTGGCCACCCCGGGCATGATCCCGCACGTGCAGGCCGGCAAGATCATCCCGCTGGCGGTGACCAGCGCCCAACGCTCCAAACTGGCGCCCGACCTGCCCACGGTGGGCGAGCTGGGCTTCAAGGCCCTGGAGCAGGAAATTTTGTACCTGGTGATGGTGCCCAGCGCCACGCCCGAACCGGTGGTGGCCCTGCTGCAAAAAGGCATTGTGGACGCGCTCAAGCGGCCCGAGGTGCAGCAGCGGCTGACCAGCCTCGACCTGCACTTCGAGGGCCTCACCGGCGGCGCCGCCTCCAAGCGCCTGGCGGACATGAGCGCCCGCTACGCCAAAGTCATCGAAGCCACTGGCATGACCGCCGAGTGACGAGGAAACTGCCATGCAACGCCCCAACATCATTTACATCGTTTCTGACGACCTGGGCTACGCCGACCTGGGCTGCTACGGCGGCCGCGAGGCGCCATTCGGCGCCGTTTCGCCGAACATCGACCGGCTGGCCGCCGGCGGCATGAAGTTCACCCAGGGGTACGCCAACTCGCCGGTGTGTTCGCCCACGCGCTTTGCGCTCATGACCATGCGCTACCAGTACCGCCTGCGCGGCGCGCTGGAAGAGCCCATCAGCAGCAAAAGCAAAGGCGATGCGCGCCTGGGCCTGCCGCCCGAGATCCCCACCCTGCCCTCGCTGCTGCGCGACGCGGGCTACCACACCGCCCTCATCGGCAAATGGCACCTGGGCTACCCGCCCGCGTTTGGGCCGCAGCGCTCGGGCTACGAGGAGTTCTTCGGCATCATGGCCGGCGGGGTGGACTACTTCACCCACTGCTCCTCCAAAGGCGACCACGACCTCTACCTGGGCGAAGACGAGCACATGGAAGTGGGGTACCTGACCGACGTGTTCTCCAAACGCGCGGTGGACCACATCCACCGCATGGCGCCCGATGCCAAGGCCGGCCAACCCTTCTTCCTGAGCCTGCACTACACCGCGCCCCACTGGCCCTGGGAAACGCGCGACGACGCCCACATCGCGCCCGAGGTGGCCAAGAACCTGTTCCACCTGGACGGCGGCAACATCCACAGCTACCGCAAAATGATCCACCACATGGACGAGGGCATTGGCTGGGTGATGGACGCGCTGCGCCAGCACGGGCTGGCCGACAACACCCTGGTGGTGTTCACCAGCGACAACGGCGGCGAGCGCTTCAGCGACAACTGGCCGCTGGTGGGCGGCAAGATGGACCTGACCGAAGGCGGCATCCGCGTGCCCTGGATTGCGCACTGGCCGGCCGCCATTCCCGCCGGCACCACCAGCACCCAGCATTGCATGACCATGGACTGGTCGGCCACGATGCTGGAACTGGGCGGCGGCCAGCCCCACCCCGACTACCCGCTGGACGGCGTGTCGCTGCAGGGCGTGCTGCGCGACCCCGCCGCCAGCTTCGAGCGCCCGCTGTACTGGCGCATGAACCACCGCCAGCAGCGCGCCCTGCGCCTGGGCGACTGGAAATACCTGAAGGTGGACCAGCACGAGTACCTGTTCAACCTGCCCGCCGACGAGCGCGAACGCGCCAACCTGGCCGCGCGCGAACCGCAGCGGCTGGCGCAGATGCGCGACGCCTGGCTGGCCTGGGACCAGACGGTGATGCCGATTCCGACCGACGCGGGCGTGAGCCTGGGGTATTCCTATGCCGACATGCCGCAGCGCTGAAGCGCGGACCGCTCCGACCGCCGCGTAAGATGCCCCCACCGCCCATGACCCGCCTGCACCGCTGCCTGCCCTTCTTGCGATGGCCCCGCCCCACGGCGGCGCTGTTGCGTGGCGAGGCCTGGGCCGGCCTGACGGTGGGCCTGATGGTGATCCCGCAAGGCGTGGCCTACGCCGCCCTGGCGGGCATGCCGCTGGTGACGGGCATTTACGCCTCGCTGCTGCCGGCGCTGGTGGCGGTGCTGTTCGGCGGTTCGCCCCGGCTGTCGGTCGGGCCCACCGCGCTGAGCTGCCTGCTGGTCAGCGCCTCGCTCACCGGGCTGGCGCTGCCGGGCAGCCCCGACTGGGTGGCGCTGGCGGTGTGGCTGGCGCTGCTGTCGGGCGGGCTGCAGGTGGCGCTGGGGCTGGCCCGCTTCGGCTGGCTGCTCAACCTGGTCAACGCCCCGGTGCTGATGGCCTTCACCCAGGCGGCGGCGCTGCTCATCATCGGCTCGCAACTGCCGGCCCTGCTGGGCCTGCCCGGCTGGGACCCGACCCGGCTGGCGGACGCGCACCTGCCGTCGTTGGCGTTCGGCCTGGGCAGCCTGGCCGTGTTGCTGCTGGCGCGGCGCTGGCGGCCGCACTGGCCGGTGGTGCTGGTGCTGGTGCTGGGCACCGCCGGCCTGAGCCAGGCCCTGGACTTTGCCGCCCAGGGCGGCGCCGTGGTGGGTGCCCTGCCTCAGGGCCTGCCCAGCCTGTACCTGCCCACCTGGCCCGGCTGGCAGACGTTGGGCCAGCTGGCCGTGCCGGTGCTGGTGATCACGCTGGTGAGTTTTCTGGAAACCGCCGCCAGCGCCCAGGTGGACAACGCCCGCCGGGGCGAGCGCTGGGACCAGAACCAGGACCTGATCGGCCAGGGCCTGGCCAAGGTGGCCTCGGGCCTGAGCGGCGCCTTCCCGACCAGCTCGTCGTTCTCGCGCTCGGCGCTGAACCTGTACGCTGGCGCCCAGACCGGCTGGGCCACCGTGTTTGCGGTGGGCCTGGTGGTGCTGGCGCTGTGGTTGTTTTTGCCGGTGCTGCACCACGTGCCGCAGGCGGTGCTGGCCGCCATCGTGTGGGTGGCGGTGGTCGGACTGGTCCAGCCGCGGGCCTTCGTGCGGCTGTGGCGCATCTCCCGGGTGGAAGCCGTCACCGCAGGGGCCACCGTGCTCATCACCCTGCTGACCGCGCCCCGGCTGTACTGGGGCGTGCTGGCCGGCATGCTCATGGCCCTGAGCCACTTCCTGTACCAGCGGCTGCACCCGCGCATCATCGAGGTGGGCCTGCACCCCGACGGCCGGCTGCGCGACCGCCACCTCTGGCAACTGCCCCCGCTGGCCCCGCGCACCTGCGCCCTGCGCATGGACGCGGACCTGGACTTCGGCTCGGCCAGCGCGCTGGAAGACGCCGTGGCCCAGCACCTGGCCCTGGCGCCCGACACCCAACACGTGCTGTGGCTGGCGGCACCGGTCAACCGCATCGACGCGACCGGCGTGGACACCTTTGGCCGCCTGCGCCGCCAGCTGGCCGAGCAGCGTCGCCACCTGTGGCTGGTGGGCGTGAAGCTGCCGGTGGAAACCGTGCTGCGCCAGGCCGGCGAACTGCCCGAGAGCCCCTGGCTGCACCTGCACGCCACCGAGGCCGCCGCCCTGCAGGCCCTGCGCGAGCAAACCGGCACCGCCCCCCAAGACCCGGCCGCGGCTGTGCTATGATCTTGGTCTTTCCCCGATAGCTCAGTCGGTAGAGCGCCGGACTGTTAATCCGTAGGTCCCTGGTTCGAGCCCAGGTCGGGGAGCCAAA
>NZ_JAAQQT010000706.1:0-27311 GCF_011742065.1 Aquabacterium sp. A08 | reverse complement strand
CGCTGGCTGCTGCGCATGATCGCCAAGAAGGGCATCACCTTCTTGGGCCAGCTTTTTTTGCGCCTGCGCGCAGTGTTGACCCCGGCCTTGGCTCAGGCTGGTTGGCTCGCAAAACTTCCTCCAATGGACGCGCAACCGGTGTCAAACCGGCTGCGCGTGGCTTGAAATGAATAAATCAGGGGCGACCAAGTAAATATCCCGGTCACGCCAAACAAAGTCATCATGTCGGCAGCTAGCCCGATCATGTCTTTTAGAGTCATCGATGTGTTGGCCATGATGGCTGAAGGTGGCTAACGTGCAAGCTCAGGGGCGCGCCGCTTGCGGCGCGTCCCTTGGAGCGAATGTTAGATTCACTCACCTTTGCCGCCAGCTTTGGAAAGCAGCTCAACAACTGACTTCGGGCTTGGGCTGTCACCACCAGACGCACCACCCGTATAACCAGTGTTTTGAGGGGAGAAAATGCAACCGGCTGCCTGAACCATGATCGCTTCTCGGATGCCATGGTCACTTGCTGCCTCAACCAATGCTCGGTGCGTCATCAATGCATTTTGACGGTGGCGATTCACAATCGCATTGTGCTTGTGACTCAGGAAATTGCGTGCGGAAAGAAACAGCATGTAGGCCAACACGGAGAAAACAAGAACCTTGCTAATAGCAAGCTGGATGGTTTCGTAGTTTGAGGTTGGGGTAAGAAATGGAATTTTGTGCAGGAATACGCTTAACGCGGCATATACGCCAAGAGCGATAGCAAGATTCACGGTGCGGGTTCGCCAAGTTTCGGCCTCGGTGTCGTGCCTATCAGCTTCGGCACGAAAATGCGCCGACTGCTGTGTTACCCCTTCTTCCGCAGCAACGGAACGAATTTCAGTAAGTACTCGTTGCGCTTCTTTTTCGTGCTCTTGAAGCTGGGCTTCTACTTTTCCTGCACGATCAGAGATTGCTTGCATTGTCGCCCGAGCATCAGAATCAAGTCTTTGGAAATCAGCAGACCGGTGTAGTGAGTAGGCGATATATGGGTGCAGCGTTTGGAATGAGGGGTCATAGGACGCAGTGAGTTGCTGAATGATTGAATCTCTCGTCGCCTGCGGGTTTTGTTGTGATGCGAGCTTAAAGTCGAGAGCCTGCTTCAGGAGCGCAAAATCAGAATTCGCACGATCTCTGACTTGTTGAAGCCCCTGCTGCGACAGATCATCAAGGGCAGTAACAGACAATCGTTTGTATAGATCAACAAGCCGCGTAGCAGGTTCTACGGCATCAAGAAAGTTGACCTCGCTACCCAGTTCCCGCTCTCGCGGAAGTGATGAAACATCAAATTGCTGCATCCTGGCTAGCGACTCTTCTGCTTCTGTTCTGATTTTCGTTGGCGTGGCCATGTTGTTCTCCCTGAGGCAAGTGTGATGCGTGTGAATCTAACGTGCAGTAAACACCCGATTGGGCGCATATCCATTTAACAATTTGGTGTATAGCAAGACCATCGTCCCTCTACAGTCTTCTTGCGATGCCCCTTTTTTGTTCTATATGCAGGGGCATACAAACCAACCACGCATGCTGCTCGTCCAACGACGCGCTGCGGTGTATTTTTAGCACTGTACCTTACGCTCACTGTGCGGAGCAACATCTTTTGATGGGGCGGCTTTGAACGTTGTTCGGCGGCGTTGGCACCGTGACAATCTTGGCACGTTTTGACGAAATTTGGCGAGCGAAGACGGGCCTAAGTTGTTGAAAAATATGGGTTACAGACCCCTGTTAATCCGTAGGTCCCTGGTTCGAGCCCAGGTCGGGGAGCCAAAAAAACCAAGCACTTGGCCCACTTTCAGTGGGCTTTTTGCTTTCTGGCGACTTGGTGCTGCGTGTTTGCAGCAAGCAACGCGCAACACGTCCTGCGGCACGCTGCACCGGCCGCTCAAGCGCCAGCGTTTGGCAATGTTGACGCTTGCTTGTGCTCCTGCTTCTGCAGGTACATCCGGGCATCCGCCTCGGCCAGCAGTTCCATGAGCGACAGCTCATCCTGCGGTCGGCAGCCGACCGAGCCGACACTGAACGACAAGGGATCGGGCAAGACGCCGTCCTTGTTGAACCGCCCCAAGGCGCGCTGCAAGCGCTGCAGCATGGACTCGGGTGTGTCGCCGCTGACGGCCAGCACGGCAAACTCGTCCCCGCCCAGCCTGGCCACCAGGTCAGACTCCCGGAAACTGGCTTTCAAAAGCTGCGCCGTTTCAACAATCATGGTGTCGCCGGCCTGGTGCCCGCGTTCGTCGTTGGTGCGCTTGAGGCCGTCCAGGTCGATGTAGATCAGGGTCAGCTCGTTGCGGACCCGGCGCGCGGTCTTGAGGGCTTGTTCGGCCAGCAGGAAAAAGCCCCGTCGGTTGAGCAGCCCGGTGAGTTCGTCGGTCAGGGACAGGCGGTGCACCCGTTCTTCGGCCTGCTTGCGCTCGGCGATTTCCTGGGCCAGCTGTTCGTTGGCCAGGGTCAGGGCCTGCGTTCTGTCGGCCACTTTGGCCTCCAGCTGGCTGTTGAGCTCGGCCAACTGCACCAAGGCCTGCTGGCGCTGCCGGTCGGCCAGGTGGAGCTTGTAGGCGACGAGCAGAATCACCGCGGTGGACGCGGCCATTGCGCTGACGGCCGACACCGCGTAGCCGAACCGGCTGTCGTACCACTGCGCCTTTTCACCCTGGAGCACCAGCCAGTCCAGCCACAGCAACAGCAGGGGCACCATCCACAGCAAGCGGCGCGCCACGTCCCCGCCAGCCGAACGGCTCAGGATGATGGGCAGCATGCCCTGCCGGGGCCTGGAGGCCAGCATGGCGACGCTCAGCAGGACCAGCGCCACGGCCGTGTGCAGCGCCACCGAGGTGTAGCCAATGACCTGGTACAGCGAACTGACCCCGAAGGCATAACCGGTGACGGCGAGGACGCCGAAGAGCAGCACCCACACCGCCAGCACGCAGGGAACGTGCGTCCAACGCCCCAGCAGCAGGGAGAAACTGGAGAGCAGCAGGCAAATGGCGGTCACCGGCGCCATCCGGCCCGGGTACTCGGCGGGCATGACCCGTGTGTCGTCCAGAAACAGGAACTGGTCGATGCCGAAATCCTGGTGACTGAGGTATTGCAGCAGCGTGAGGCCGCTGACGACCGCGACCAGCAGCGCGATGGCCTGCCCCGCCGCGTACAGGGTGGGCGGGACCGCCGCCCTGGCCCGCTGGAACACCACCGCCCCGAGCAGGCACAGGCACAGGGCCGTGTTCGGCACCATGGACACCAGGCCGGGGACCACGTGCTTGAGGCTGGCAATGCCGAACGCCCAGCCCAGCAGCACACCGGCCCCCACCAGCGACACCGTGGCCGCGGCGGCTTGGGCGGTCCACAGGGAGGCCGCGATGCGAGAGTCTGGTGTGGACATGTGCGCGGGGGGGCGTCGCCTGCTGGAACGCCTGAACCGATCAACCATGATGAAACTGCCATTGTTTCACACGGCACCCCAGCGCGGGTGGCTGGCTAGAATGCCACCAGGGTGTTGCCAGGGTGCGACAACCGCCACCCCAGACCCCGGCCACCCCAACCGCCGATTGCCCATGACCTCCCCACTTCTCCCGAGTGACCCCAGGGCCCTGACGCAGACCCTGGGTCTGCCAGCCCCGGAACCCCGCCCAGGTTGGGCAACCCACCACGCCCCCACCCGCCCGCGCCCGCGGGGGCAGCTGGTGGCACCGCTAGGGTGAATCCGATGCAGGAGATGCTGTTCCCGTTTGTCGGTGGCCTGGGCCTGTTCCTGATCGGAATGATGCTGCTGTCCCAGGGGCTGGTGGCCTTTGGCGGCGACCTGCTGAAGCGGGCGCTGTCGCGCTTCACCGGCACCCCCACCGCGGCGGTGGTGTCGGGCGCGCTCGCCACGGTGGTGGTGCAGTCGTCGTCGGCCACCACCGTCACCCTGATCGGCTTCGTCAGCGCCGGCCTCATCAGCTTCAGCCAGGCCATCGGGGTGCTCATCGGCGCCAGCCTGGGCAACACCGCCACCGGCTGGATCGTGGCCGGGTTGGGGCTCAAGGTCAACCTCGGCTTTTACACGCTGCCCCTGATCGGGCTGGGCGCGCTGCTCAAACTGACGGCCAAAGGCCGGCTGGCCGAATTCGGGCTGGCCCTGGCGGGCTTTGGCACCATGTTCACCGGCCTCAACACCCTGCAGGACGGCATGCGCGGCCTGGCCACGGTGTTCGACCTGGCCAGCCTGCCCTCGGGCGGCTACGGCGCCAGCGTGCTGATCCTGCTGTTCGGTCTGGCGCTGACGGCGGTGCTGCAGTCGTCCACCGCGGCCATCGCCACCACGCTGACCGCGCTGCACACCCAGACCATCAACTTCGACCAGGCCGCCGCCCTGGTGGTGGGTGCGGCCATCGGCACCACCCTGACCGGGGCCCTGGTCACCATCGGCGGCACGCTGCACGCCAAGCGCACGGCGGTGGCCTACATCCTGTTCAACGCGGTGGCCGGGGCGCTGGCCATCGCCCTGCTGCCGCTGCTGTTCTGGGTGATTGCCTGGCTGGGCACCCATGCCGGTCTGGACGCGGGCGCCATGAGCCTGGCCGCCTTCCACACCCTGTTCATCGCGCTGGGGGTGGTGCTGTTCCTGCCGGTGGTGCCGCGCTTTGCCGGTCTGGTGGAGCGGCTGCTGCCCGACAAGGGCGAGCCGCTGACGCAGCGGCTCGACGACTCCCTGCTGGCCCTGCCGGCGGTGGCGCTGGAAGCGGCGCAGCGGGCCCTGGAGCAGACCACCGAGCAGCTGCTGGCGCTCTACAGCGACCTGCTGACCCCGGCGGCGCCCGCCCCCACGCCGGGCCGCCTGCAGGCGCTGGGGCGTTCGCTGGACACGGCGTACGCCTTCGTCAGCCGCATCGAACTGCGGCCCGACGACGCCGCCGCGGCGGCGCAGCGGATCGCGCAGCTGCACGCCATCGACCACCTGCTGCGCTTTCGCACCCGGCTCGACGACCTGTTGCACGCCGGCCTGGACCTGAGCGCGCCGGGCTACGCCTGGGCCCTGTCGCACAACCGGCAGATGCTGGCGCTGGCGCGGCAAGGGCTGGCCGCGCGGCGCCTGGACGAGGCCCTGCCGGAGCTGGAAGTGAACGCCCTGGGGCTGACCGAGCTGTCGCGCCAGATGCGCCACGCGCTGCTGGACGGCTCGGACACGCCGTCCGGGCCGGCGGCCGACCTGCTGGCCAAGGCCGACGCCTACCGCTGGCTGGAGCGCACCGGTCACCACATCTGGCGCATCGGGCACTACCTGGCGCGGGGGCGGCCCACAGGGGCGGCCGCTCCAGACCGGCTCGCCTGAGGCCCTGCCGCCCAGGCCGGCCCCTCAGGGCGTCAGCCACTGCTGCATTTCGGCCTGGGTGGGTATGCGGCCACTGGCCACCACCTGGCCGTTGATGACCAGCGCGGGCGTGGACAGGATGTCGTGGGCCAGGATGGCCTGCAGGTCGGTGACTTTTTCGATGGTGGCCGCCACGCCGGTGCTGGCCACGGCCTCCCGCGCCACGGCCTCCAGCTTTTTGCAGTTGGCACAGCCCGAACCCAGGATCTTGAGGTGCAACATCGGAACTCCTTGAAAGAAAACGGCCATCAGGCGCCGGCCACGGTGCGCCGCTGCCGGCGGTGCAGCGTCCACATCAAACCGCCCAGCAGGGCGACGCTGGCGGCCAGACCGCCCACCAGCCGCCACACCGACAGGCCATCCACCCACGCACCGTACAGCAGCCCGGCCGCCACACTGAACAGGGCCACCAGGCCCACGTAGGCGGCGGTTTTGGGGCGGCCCATCACGGCAGCCACCATCAGCATGCTCTGCAGGCTGAGCTCCGGGTCGGCCATCAGGTAGGCCAGCAGCGGGCCGGGGTGCATGCCCAGGTCGAGGAACATCCGGGCCACCGGCACCTCCACCAGCGTCGGGAAGTACATGAACACGCCAAACACCACGGCCACCAGGTTGGCCGTGACGCTGTTGGTACCGGCCAGGGTCTCTATCCATTCGGGGCGAATCAGCTGGCGCACCACGCCCACCACGAACACGCCCACCACCAACAGCCCAAAAATCTGCTTCACAAAGCGCCAGGCCTCCCACAGCCAGGCCTGGCGGTCATCGGCCCCCAGCGCGCTGGCGTGGTGCCAGACGGCCCACAGGCAGGCGGCGACCCCAAAGAAGCGGCCGGTGATGGCCAGCTCCAGCCCGCCCGCTTGTGGGGTGAAGCGCAAGGCGGCCACCAACAGGGTGGCCGCCGTCAGGCCCAGCGTCACCCAGGTCCAGCGGTTGGGGCCTTCGATGATGTCTTCCAGCCCCTGCCATGCGGTCATCGCAATGGCGACCAGCAACCCGATGAGCAGGGAGCCTTGGAGCGTGACGCCCTCCTCGCCCTTGGCCGCATCGAACGGCACCCATTGGAACAAGGTGGCCTGCCAGGCTTCGGCCCAACCCAGGGGCAAGGTCAGCGTCGCCACGGTGGTGGTCAGTGGCCAGAGCTTGAGGGTGCCCGCCACCAGCAACGCGACCATGGAGAGCAGCAAGCCAGTGGCCGCCGGTGCCAGGCGGGCCTGCTGCGCAAACAGCGCGTCGGTCTGCGCGTCGTGGGTGGCGTCGTCGCGCCAGAACAGCAGGGCCATCAACAGGCCGATACCGGTGCCGAACAGCAGGCAGAGCAGCAAGCGCGCCAACGCCAATTCCGCCCCCAGGATGCTGCCGGTGTAGGCCAGCGCCATGATGTTGCCCGCCGGCGCAAAGAACAGGAAGGTGACGGCCGGCCCCACCCCCGCCCCCTTGCGGTAGATGCCGCCGAACAGCGGCACGATGGTGCAGGAACACACCGCCAGCAAAGAGCCGGCCGCCGCGGCCGCCGGGTAGGACACATGGGCCGGCGTGTGGCGCCCCAGCCAGCGGGTGATGCTGGCCTTGGGGATGAGCGCCGCCATGGCGCCCGCGATGAAAAACGCCGGGACCAGGCACAGCAGCACGTGGGCCGCCAGGTAGGCGGCCAGGTTGCCGGCGCCGGCGCCCAACAGGTGCAAGACAACGTCCATGGGGTCCTCCCAATGCGCCTGAGTCTAGCCCCGGCCCCGGTGCATTGGGTTGACCAGGGTCAAGCCCGGCCCAGCAGACCGACCTCAGGTGGCTGGGGTCAGATGCACCCGCTGGGACAGTGCCTCGGCCGTTTCCTTGCGTTCGCTGTAGCGGTCCACCAGGTAAAGCGACACATCCCGCGTGAGCCAGGTGAACTTCACCAACTCCTCCATGACGTCCACCACCCGGTCGTAGTAGCTGGACGGCCTCATCCGGTTGTCGTCACCGAACTCCTGGAAGGCCTGGGCCACCGACGACTGGTTGGGAATGGTCAGCATGCGCATCCAGCGCCCGAGCACGCGCATCTGGTTCACCGCGTTGAACGACTGGCTGCCCCCGCAGACCTGCATGAGCGCCAGCGTCTTGCCCTGCGTGGGGCGCACCGCGCCAGCGGACAAGGGAATCCAGTCGATCTGCGCCTTCATGATGCCGGTCATGGCACCGTGGCGTTCGGGCGAACACCACACCATGCCTTCGGCCCACTGCGCCAGCTGGCGCAATTCCTGCACCTTGGGGTGGCTCTCGGGCGCGTCGTCCGGCAGCGGCAGCCCGCAGGGGTGGAAGACCTGGGTTTCTGCGCCCATCGCCTGGAGCAAGCGGGCGGCTTCCTCGACCAGCAAGCGGCTGAAGGACCGCTGCCTGAGCGAGCCGTACAGCAACAGGATGCGCGGCGGATGGCGGGAGCGGACCGGCGAAGCCAGACGCTCAGGGTCTGGCACCCGAAAAAGCGCGGGGGCAACGGCAGGCAGTGCGTGCAACGGCAGGGTGGCGACTTCAGACACGTTGCCCATCCTGGTCCACCACCACCTCACCGTCCTCCTTGGTGAACGCGCCCTGCTGCGGGTTCGGCAAGATGTCCAGCACCCGCTCCGATGGCCGGCACAGGCGCACGCCCAACGGCGTGCGCACGATGGGCCGCTGGATCAGGATGGGGTGCTGTTCGATGGCGTCCAGCAGCTGCGCATCGGTCAGCGCCGGATGGCCCAGCCCCAGCGCGTCGTAGGGCGTGCCCTTCTGGCGCAGCACATCGCGCAGGCGCAGGCCCATGGCGGCCACCAGGGCCAGCAGTTCCGCGCGGCTGGGCGGTGTTTGCAGGTACTCGATGACCTGCGGCTCCACCCCGCTGTTGCGGATCAGCGCCAGCACGTTGCGCGAGGTGCCGCAGCGGGGGTTGTGGTAGATGGTGATGTCGCTCATGCGCGGTCTCCGGGGTGGGCACGGGGTTGCCAGGCGTTGACGATGGCGACCAGCGACAGCATCACCGGCACCTCCACCAGCACGCCGACCACGGTGGCCAGCGCCGCGCCCGACTGCAGGCCAAACAGCGAAATGGCCACGGCCACCGCCAGCTCGAAAAAGTTGGAGGTGCCGATCAAGCAGGCCGGGCCGGCCACGTTGTGCGGCAGCTGGAGCCAGCGCGCCCCCCACCAGGCCAGGAAAAAGATGCCGTAGGTCTGCAGCACCAGCGGCACCGCGATCAGCCCGATCACGCCCGGCTGCGCCACCAGGGTTTCGGCCTGGAAGCCGAACAGCAGCACCACGGTGGCGATGAGCCCGGCCACCGACCAGGGCTTGATGCCGTGCACGAAAGCGTCCAGCGCCGGGCGCGAACGCCGCAGCAGGGCGCGCCGTGTCAGCAGACCGGCCATCAGGGGCAGCACCACGTAGAGCACGGTGGACAGCAGCAGCGTCTCCCACGGCACGGTGACGTCGGTCACGCCCAGCAAAAAGGCGGCAATGGGCGCAAAGGCGAACACCATGATGAGGTCGTTCACCGACACCTGCACCAGCGTGTAGTTGGCGTCGCCCTTGACCAGTTGGCTCCACACGAACACCATGGCGGTGCACGGGGCCACGCCCAGCAAAATCATGCCAGCGATGTATTCGCTGGCCGATTGCGGGTCCACCCAGGGCGCAAACAGGTGCTGGAAAAACAGCACGCCCAGCGCCGCCATGGTGAAGGGCTTGATGAGCCAGTTGACCACCAGCGTCAGCAGCAGGCCCTGCGGGCGCTTGCCCACGTCCTTGACCGCGTGCCAGTCGATCTGAATCATCATTGGGTAAATCATCACCCAGATGAACACCGCCACCACCAGGTTGACCTGCGCGACCTCCAGCGCCGCCACGGCCTGGAACACCCCGGGCACCGCCAGGCCCAGCCCCACGCCGGCCAGAATGCCCAGCCCCACCCACACCGTCAAAAACCGTTCAAACAGGCCCATGGTGGCTCTTTCTTTAACAATCGCTGCAAGCCGGGGCGCACACGGGCACCGGCAGGTTCAGGCAAGGTTGGCCCTGGCAGCATTCCGCCGTCAGAAAGGCCAGCAGTTCGTTCATCGCCGCAATGCTGGCGCGGTAGATGAGGTGGCGCCCGTCGCGCTCGCTGTGCACCAGGCCGGCGTGGCTCAACCCCTTCAGGTGGAACGACAGGGCGGTGGCGGAGACGCCGAGCGTGTCGGCCATGTGGCCCGGCGTCAGGCCCTGCGGCCCGGCCACCACCAGCAGGCGGAACAGCCTCAACCGCGTTTCTTGCGCCAGCGCGCCCAGCGCCTGGACCACGTCGGGTTCGTTCATGGGTGTCACCTCAGGGCGCATTCGCGGCCCGCGCCGGCCCGGTGGTGGGCAGGCCCAGGGTCAGCAGCCAGCACAGGCCCAGCATCGCAGCCGATCCCACCAGCGCATACAGCAGCCCACCCCACTGGTACAACAGGCCCGACAGCAGCGTGCCCAGAAAGCGCCCCAACGCGTTGGCGGCGTAGTAGAAGCCCACGTCTTCGGCGGCCTTTTCGCTGCCGGCATAGGCCAGCACCAGGTAGGAGTGCACCGACGAGTTGACGGCGAACGCAAAGCCAAACACGCCCAGCCCGGCCACCACCACCCATTCCAGGTGGGGCACGTCCAGCACCACCACGGCGGCCAGGGCCACCGGCACCAGTGCCAACAAGGCCGACCAGAGGCGTGCGGCGGGCACCTCTCGGCTCAGGCCGTCGGCACTGCGCTTCACGAGGTTCGGCGCCAGCGCCTGCACCAGCCCATAGCCGATGGTCCAGGCGGCCAGGAAGGCGCCCACCATGGTGAAGGTCCAGCCCACCGAGTACAGAAACACCGGCACGCCCACCACAAACCACACGTCGCGTGCGCCGAACAGCGCCACGCGGGCAGCGGCCAGCGCGTTGATGCCGGCGCTCTTGGCAAACAGCTCTTTCGCGCTCTTGGAGGCCTTGCTCTTGCCCATCATCTGAGGCAACGCCGTGACCACGCCCAGCAGCACCACCGCCAGCAGACCGGCCATCAACCACAGCGAGCCCTGGAAGCCCAGCGTCTGCAGCAGCACACCACCCAGGAAGAAGCCGAAGCCTTTCATGGCGTTCTTGCTGCCGGTGAACCAGGCCACCCACTGGAACAGCTGGCCGTTGTCCTGTTCTTTCGCCGCTGCCTGCGTCACCTTGATGGCCGACTTGCTGGCGGTCTTGGTCAGGTCTTTGGCCACGCCGCAAATGCCTTGCGCCACCACCACCCAGGCCACCGACATCGCGGCCGTCCATTCGGGGTTCAGCAGCGACAGCACCGTGAAGCCCACAATCTGGGTCGTGAGGCCCACCGTGAGCATGCGGGTGATGCCGTAGCGCGTGGCCAGCCAGCCCCCAATGAGGTTGGCCAGAATACCGGCCGCCTCGTAGAGCAGGAACAGGAACGCCAGGGTGAACGGCGAATAGCCCAGCTGGTAGAAGTGCAGCAGCACCAGCATGCGCAGGGCGCCGTCGGTGAGGGTGAACCCCCAGTACGACGCCGTGACGATGGCGTAGTTGCGGGCGGCGTGTTGCATCCTCAGAGACCCTGGGCTTCCATGTGCTGGGCCAGGTCCACCATGCGGCAGGCGTAACCCATTTCGTTGTCGTACCAGGCGTACACCTTCAGCAAGGTGCCGTCGGTCACCAGGGTGGACAGCGCATCGACGATGGCGCTGCGCGTGTCGCGGGCATAGTCCACGCTCACCAGCGGGCGTTCTTCGTAGCCCAGAATGCCTTGCAACGGGCCTTCGGCGGCGGCCTTGAACAGGGCGTTCACCTCTTCGGCGGTGGTGGCGCGTTGCAACTCGAACACGCAGTCGGTGAGCGAGGCGTTGAGCACCGGGGCGCGCACGGCGTGGCCGTTGAGCTTGCCCTTCAGTTCGGGGTAAATAAGCGCGATGGCCGTGGCACTGCCGGTGGTGGTGGGGGCCAGGCTCATCATGGCGCTGCGGGCGCGGCGCAGGTCTTTGTGCGGGGCGTCCACCACCAGGTTGGTGTTGGTCGGGTCGTGGATGGTGGTGATCTGCCCGTGCTTGATGCCCAGCGCCTCGTGCACCACCTTCACCACCGGGGCCAGGCAGTTGGTGGTGCAGCTGGCAGCGGTCACGATGCGGTCCTTGGCCTGGTCGTACAGATGTTCGTTGATCCCCACCACAATATTGAGCACACCGCCGGTCTTGACCGGTGCGGCCACGATGACGCGCTTGGCGCCCCGGTCCAGGTGGCCTTGCAGGGTGTCGGGCGTGAGGAACTTGCCGGTGCATTCCAGCACCACGTCCACACCCAGGTCGCCCCAGGGGATGTCGGCGGCTGCGCCGTGGCTGCTGAAGGCGATGCGCTTGTCGCCAATCACAAGGGCATCGTCACCTTCGGCGCGGATGTGCTCGCGCCACTTGCCTTGCACCGAGTCGAAGGCCAGCAGGTGGGCCGTGGCCGCCGCGCCGCCTTTGAGTTCGTTCACCGCCACCACGTCCAGGCGGTGGCCGGCGCGCGGGTCGTCCGCAGGGCGCTCGGCCGCACCCATGGCGGCGCGCAGTGCCAGGCGGCCAATGCGCCCCATGCCGTTGATACCGACTTTCATGTCCGACTCCTTGAACAAATCAACATTTGAAGAAATGTTGAATTATTGGGGTGGATTATGACCGTTCTGTGTCGCCCCGACGCCCCCGCCCAGTCGCCGTTAACATCGGGCCATGCAAGCCCACGCCCGTGCGCGGCGCTGGACGCTGGCCGCCCTGCTGGGGCTGGCCGGCGCCGCCAACGCCACCGACAGCCGCCCCGTTTTTGAAGACACCCTGGCCCAGCGCCTGCAGGCCTGCACCGCCTGCCACGGCGCGCAGGGCCGCGCCGCGCCCGACGGCTACTACCCGCGCATTGCCGGCAAACCGGCCGGCTACCTGTACCACCAGCTGCAGAACTTCCGCGACGGCCGCCGCCCCTACCGCCTGATGGCGCAGATGCTGCAGCCCCTGGGCGACGACTACCTGCGCACCATGGCCGAACACTTTGCCCAGCTCGACCTGCCCTACCCCGCCCCCAGCCCGGTGCAGGCCAGCCCGCAGGCACTGCAACGCGGAGCCACCCTGGCCCGGCACGGCGACGCCAGCCGGCAGATACCGGCCTGCGCGCAATGCCACGGGGCGCGGCTCACCGGCATGCTGCCCACCACCCCGGGCCTGCTCGGCCTGCCGCGCGACTACCTGAACGCCCAGATGGGCGCCTGGCGCACCGGCCTGCGCCGCGCCCACGCCCCGGACTGCATGGCCACCCTGGCCCAGCGGCTGGATGCCGAGGACGTGTCGGCCGTGGCCAGCTGGCTGGCCAGCCAGCCCCTGCCCGCCGACACCCGACCGGCCCCGGCCGCCACCGCCCTGCCCATGGCGTGCGGCAGCACCTACACCGCCCCGGAGGCGCGATGACCACCGCCGCGCACGCCTCCACAACCCCGCGTCGCCGGTGGCGCCGGGTGGGCGCCGCCGTGGCGCTGACCGCCACGCTGTGGCTGGCCTGGGCCTTCTGGCCCAGCGCACCGCTGCCGGTGCCCGCCACCGGCCCGGCGCCCACCGACGCCGCCACCGTCGAACGCGGCCGCTACCTGGCCACGCTGGGCAACTGCCAGGTCTGCCACACCGCGCGCGGCGGCACACCCTACGCCGGCGGCCGCCCGGTGCACACCCCGTTCGGCACGGTGTACAGCAGCAACCTCACGCCCAGCGCCGCCGGCCTGGGCGGCTGGAGCGCCGACGACTTCTGGCGCGCCCTGCACCACGGCCAGTCGCGCGACGGGCGCTGGCTCTACCCGGCGTTCCCGTTCAACAACACCACCCACATCGCCCGGGCCGACAGCGACGCCCTCTACGCCTACCTGCGCCAGCTGCCCCCGGTGGATGCGCCGCCACCCGCCCACACCGTGGGCTGGCCCTACAACACCGCCGCCGCCATGAAGGTGTGGCGGGCGCTGTACTTCCAGCCCGGCGACACCGCCACCGCCCCGCCCGACACCACGCCACTGGAACGCGGCGCCTACCTGGTGCGCGGCCTGGGCCACTGCAGCGCCTGCCACGCACCGCGCAACGCCCTGGGCGCCAACCGCAACATGCTCGACCTGGCCGGTGGCCTGATCCCGATGCAGAACTGGTACGCCCCGTCGCTGACAGACCCGCAGGCCGCCGGCGTGCAGGACTGGCCGCTGGACGACGTGGTGGCGCTGTTCCGCACCGGCCGCGCCGGCGGCGCGCTGGTCACCGGCCCCATGGCCGAGGTGGTGCTGCACAGCACCCAGCACTGGCGCGAGGCCGACCTGGTCGCCATGGCCACCTACCTGCGCCAGCTGCCGCGCAGCGCCAGCCCGGCCGCCCCGGGCACGCCGTCCAGCGGGCTGGGACCGGCCGGCGCGCAGCTGTACCGCCAGCACTGCGCCCAGTGCCACGGCGAACAGGGCGAAGGCGTGCGCACCGGTGACGGCCAGTTCGCCTACCCGCCCCTGGCCGGCAACCGCACCGTCACCCTGGCCTCGCCGGCCAACCTGGTGCAGACCGTGCTGAACGGCGGCTTCGGCCCGGCCACCGCCGGCCACCCGCAACCCTTTGGCATGCCGCCCTTTGTGCTGACCCTGAGCGACGCCGAACTGGCGGCGGTGCTGACCCACCTGCGCAGCGCCTGGGGGCACCGCGCCTCGGCGGTGTCGGCGCTGCAGGTCCAGCAGTTGCGCGGCACCACGCTGGACTGACCCGCCGCCCCGGCGCACGCCACGCCGCCGCGTCAGTCCCGGCCGCTGGGGGTGGAGCGCGGGCCGTGCGGGCAATAGCCCGGCCGCGGCCCCACCTGCGGGTGGGCGCGGCAGGTGGCGGGCCGCTGCGCGTACACGGTGCAGCGCCGGGTCTGCGCGTCCAGGAAATGGCAATCGCCGCTGGCGCGGCGCGCCAGGGTGTACAGGCTGTGCTTGTGGTTGAAGTGGTCGATCAGCCCCGCCTTGGCCAGGCGTTTGGCGATCTGTTTGGGGGCCTCGTGTTCGGCCTCGAACGGGTCCACCAGGCCCAGCCGCACCAGGTCGGGCAGGCGCACCTCCACCGGCATGGTGCAGCAGTTGGCGGCGCAACGGTCGCACAGGCCCGGGCGGTGGCGCGTCCAGGTGTCGGGGCGGTCCACGTCGACCAAGAGGATGGAGGTTTTCACGGTGAGGTGGTGCCCATGGGCAGGATCGAACTGCCGACCTCCCCCTTACCAAGGGGGTGCTCTACCACTGAGCCACATGGGCGGTTGGAGCGGGAAACGAGGTTCGAACTCGCGACCTCAACCTTGGCAAGGTTGCGCTCTACCAGCTGAGCTATTCCCGCGCACGCGCCTGGGGCTGGTGGCTCCCGGCACAACCGGCGCCGTGCGGCACCGGGGTTTTTGTCCCACCGGCAGGGCCGCTGAGAAAGGCCACTATTCTAGCACCAGTGCAAACGCCTTCCGGCGCCGGCGCTCAGCCTTTGAGCACGCGGCCGTCGGTGTCCAGCACCCGCACCGCCACCGGTATGCCCTGGCCCACGCTCTGGGTCACGGTGCAGTAGGCCTCGAAGCTGGCCAGCACCCGGTCCAGGTGTTCCAGCCCGGCGGCGGGCACCCCCAGCTGCAGCGTGGCCTGCAACTGCAGCACGCGCAAACGGCCTTCGGGGTTGCGGCCCACCTCGGCCTCGACGCGGCAGCGCAGCGGGTCGGGCCGCTGCTTGAACTTGCGCAGCGCGAACAGCAGCGAATCGCTCAGGCAGTTGCCCACGGCGGCGCACAGCAGCTGCATGGGCGACGGACCCTGGCCCGCGCCCAGCGGGGGCGGCTCGTCGCCCCGCAGCGGTGGCAGGCCGCCCCCGAAGTCGATGGCAAAGCGGTAGTCTTGTTCCTGCGTCAGGTCGACGCGCACGGTGGTGGCACCCATGGCTGGCTCCGACGGGGTTTCAGAGGGCATTGACCGGGATTTTCAGGTAGCTCACCCCGTTGGCCTCGGGCGGCGGCAGCGCCCCGGCGCGGATGTTGACCTGCACCGACGGCAGGATCAGCACCGGCATCTCCAGCGTGGCGTCGCGGCGGGTGCGCATCTCGACAAAGGCGTCTTCGGTGATGCCGTCGTGCACGTGGATGTTCTGCGCGCGCTGGTCGGCCACGGTGCAGGTCCAGCGCACCTCGCGGCCATTGGGCGGGTAGTCGTGGCACATGAACAGCCGCGTCTCGGGCGGCAGGCTGAGCAAGCGGCGGATGGAGCGGTACAGCGTGTGCGCGTCGCCGCCGGGGAAGTCGCAGCGGGCGGTGCCGACGTCGGGCATGAACAGGGTGTCGCCCACGAACACGGCGTCGCCCACTTGGTAGGCGGCGCAGGCCGGGGTGTGGCCGGGCACGGCCAACACCTGGGCCTGGAGCGCGCCGATGGCAAAGGTCTCGCCGTCCTGGAACAGGTGGTCGAACTGTGAACCGTCCACCGCAAAGCCCGGCTCCAGGTGGAAGATGCCCTTGAACACCTGCTGCACCCGGGTAATCTGGCCGCCGATGCCGATTTTCCCGCCCAGGGTCTGGCGCAGGTAGGGCGCGGCCGAGAGGTGGTCGGCATGGGCATGGGTTTCCAGGATCCAGTCCACCGTCAGCGACTGGGCGCGCACGAACTCGATCAGCCGGTCGGCCGAGGCGGTGCGGGTGCGACCGGACTTGGGATCGTAGTCCAGCACCGAATCCACCAGCGCGCAGTGGCCGCCGGGGGCGTCGTAGACGACGTAGGACACGGTCCAGGTGGCCGGGTCGAAAAAGGCTTGAACGTGGGGCTGCATGGGACACTCCTGTGTGACGGGGGGGACGCAAACAGTTTATTGACAAACAAACTATAAGTCAATAAACTATCATTAACTTAACCGAATCGGAGTCTCAGGCATGACCCCATTGCTCGAACCCCCGGTGGACCTGGAACGGATGCGGCGCTCGGCCGACGTCGCCTGCCGGCTGATGAAGGTGCTGTCCAACCCCGACCGGCTGCTGCTGCTGTGCCAGCTCAGCCAGGGCGAAAAACGGGTGGGCGAACTGGAGGCGCTGGTCGGCGTGACGCAGCCCACCCTGTCACAACAGCTCGGCGTGTTGCGCGAGGAAGGCCTGGTGAGCACCCGGCGCGAAAGCAAGCACATTTATTACAAGATCGACAGCCCGGCCGCCGAAGCGGTGATGGCGGTGCTGTTTGCCCATTACTGCGACCACAAGGAGTGCTCCGAATGACGATCGACTGGACCCATTTCACGCCCTGGACCTCGCTGGCCGGCGGCATCCTGCTGGGCCTGGCCTCGGCCCTGTTTGTGCTGTTCAACGGCCGGGTGCTGGGCATCAGCGGCATCGTGGGCGGCCTGCTGCGGCCCAAAACCCGCGACATCGTCTGGCGCCTGTCCTTCCTGCTCGGCATGCTGGCCGCGCCCATGCTGTACGTGGTGGTGGCGGGCCCGATGACGCCGCGCATCGACGCCGGCTGGGGCATGGTGGTGCTGGCCGGCCTGCTGGTGGGCGTGGGCACCCGCTACGGCGCGGGCTGCACCAGCGGCCACGGCGTGTGCGGGCTGTCGCGGCTGTCGCCGCGCTCGCTGGTGGCCACCCTGGCCTTCATGGGCACGGGCTTTGCCACGGTGTACGTGATCCGCCACCTGCTGGCCTGACCCCTTTTGCTGGAGCAACGCAACATGAAACAACGTGGCATGGAATTTCTGGTGGGCCTGCTGTTCGGCCTGGGCCTGATCGTCGCGGGCATGACCGACCCGGGCAAGGTGATCGGTTTTCTGGACCTGGCCGGGGCCTGGGACCCGTCGCTGGCCTTCGTGATGGGCGGCGCGATCCTGGTGGGTCTGGGCGCCTTCACGCTGGCGCGCCAGCGCACCACCAACCTGCTGGGCGGCGCCATGCACCTGCCCACCTCGCGCGACATCGACCGCCGCCTGGTGGGGGGCAGCCTGCTGTTCGGCGCCGGCTGGGGCATCGCCGGTTTCTGCCCGGGGCCGGCGCTGGTGTCGGCCGGCGCGGGCGAACCCAAGGCCGTCGTGTTCGTGGTGGCCATGGTCGCGGGCATGGCCATTTTCGAGGTACTGGAAGCCCGCCGCAGCCGCTGACCGGAGCCCCGCCATGACCCCCAGCATCAAACCCCTGACGCCCGATTTCGGCGTCTGCGCCCAGGCTAGCCCGGCCGACATGGCGGCCTTTGCCGCCCTGGGCTACAAAACGGTGGTGAACAACCGCCCCGACGGCGAAGGCGGGCCGCAACAGCCCCTGAGCGCCGACGTGGAGCGCGCCGCCCGCGCCGCCGGCCTGCACTACGTGTACCTGCCGGTGGTCAGCGGCGCCATCACCGCCGAACAGGCCCAGGCCATGGCCCGGGTGCTGCGCGAGGTGCCGCAGCCGGTGCTGGCCTTCTGCCGATCCGGCGCCCGCTCGGCCCACCTGTACGCCCTGGCCCAGGGCTGACCCCCCCAAGGAACGCCCCCATGCGCTTCGTGCCCGCCTGGCTGCGCCAGTACCAAACCGGCTGGCTCGGGGGCGACCTCGCCGCCGGCCTGATCGTCACGGTCATGCTCATTCCGCAGAGCCTGGCCTACGCGCTGCTGGCCGGCCTGCCGCCCGAAATGGGGCTGTACGCCAGCATCCTACCCATGGTGGCCTACGCCGTGTTCGGCTCCAGCATGACGCTGGCGGTGGGCCCGGTGGCGGTGGCGTCGCTGATGACGGCCAGCGCCCTGCAACCCCTGGCCGCCGCCGGCTCGCCGGAATACCAGGCGCTGGCGGTGCTGCTGGCCGGCCTGTCCGGGGTGATGCTGCTGGGCTTCGGCGTGCTGCGGCTGGGGTTTCTGGCGCACTTTCTGAGCCACCCGGTCATCAGCGGTTTCATCACCGGCTCGGCGCTGCTGATCGCGGTGGGCCAGCTCAAGCACCTGCTGGGGGTGAAGGTGTCGGGCGAGAACGTGCTGGCCACGCTGCACGGCCTGTGGCTGGCCCTGCCGCAGACCAATCCGGCGGCGCTGGCCCTGGGCGGCGGCAGTGTGCTGTTTTTGTACGGGGCGCGCAAATACCTGGCGCGGCTGCTGGGCCGCGTCGGCGTGCCCGCCAAGGCGGCCGACATGGCAGCCAAACTGGCGCCGATGCTGGCGGTGATCGCCAGCACCGCGGTGGTGGCCGGCGGGCGGCTGGACCTGAGCCACGGCGTGAGCGTGGTCGGCCACGTGCCGCAGGGGCTGCCTCACCTGGGGGTGCCCGACCTGTCGCTGGGTGCGGTCGGCAGCCTGCTGCTGCCCGCGCTGCTGATCTCGCTGGTCGGCTTTGTCGAAAGCGTGTCGGTGGCGCAATCGCTGGCGCTCAAGCGGCAGCAACGCATCCAGCCCAACCGCGAACTGCTGGGCCTGGGCAGCGCCAACCTGGCCAGCGCCCTGTCGGGCGGCTTTCCGGTCACCGGCGGCTTTGCGCGGTCGGTGGTCAACTTCGCCGCCGGCGCCCACACACCGCTGGCCGGGGTGTTTTCGGCTGTCATGATGGCCGGGGTCATCGCCGCCCTGACCGGTTGGTTCCACTACCTGCCACACGCGGTGCTGGCGGCCACCATCGTCGTGGCGGTCACCTCGCTCATCGACCTAGACACCCTGCGCGAAGCCTGGCACTACGACAAGGCCGACGCGGTGTCGCTGCTGGCCACCGCCGCCGGGGTGGTGGCGCTGGGGGTGGAGGCCGGCATCCTGATCGGCGTGGCGCTGTCGCTGGGCACGCTGGTGTGGCGCAGCAGCCACCCGCACATCGCGGTGATCGGGCGGGTGCCGCACACCGAACACTTCCGCAACGTGGACCGCCACCGCGTGGAAACCACCCCGGGTCTGGTGGCGGTGCGGGTGGACGAAAGCCTCTACTTTGCCAACGCCAGCGTGCTGCAGGACCGGGTGGAAGCCTTGGTCAACGCCGACCCGGACACCCGCCACCTGCTGCTGGTCTGCTCGGCGGTGAACCAGATCGACACCACCGCGCTGGGCGTGCTGTCTGAACTGGAGCGCGGCCTGGCGCAGCGCGGCATCGGGCTGCTGCTGGCCGAAGTCAAGGGCCCGGTGATGGACCGCCTGCGCGACACCGACCTGGGCCAGCGCCTGCACGACCGGGTGTTCCTGAGCACCCACGACGCCTTCACCTTTGCCCAGCAGGCCGCCACGCCGGCGGCGTGAGACGGCGCCACCATCTGCGCACCGCCCCCAGGCCGGGGGCGGTGCCTGCTTGCGCTCAGGCTCGCGCCGGTGCCGGGCTGTTGCCTATCGCCGCGATTGTTAAAGATGTCATACAAAACCCACGTTCGTGACTACACTGGACTTTCGGTGGCGGTCTGAGCCGCTGCCGGACGGACATTGCCGCCGGGTGCGCGGCCCCCCGGGCCGGACCACCACCGGGCGCATGTGCTTGTAGCCCAATACCAGGAGATGACCCATGAGCAATCCCACCCCCACCACCGGCGGATGCCCCGTGATGCACGGCGCCAACTCCAGTGCCACCCACGCCAACCAGGCCCAGGCCTGGTGGCCGGAATCGCTGAACCTGGACATCCTGCACCAGCACGACAGCAAGACCAACCCGCTGCCCGGCTTCAACTACCGCGAGGCCGTGAAAAAGCTCGACGTGGCCGCGCTGAAGCAAGACCTGACCGCGCTGATGACCAGCAGCCAGCCCTGGTGGCCCGCCGACTGGGGCCACTACGGCGGCCTGATGATCCGCATGGCCTGGCACGCGGCCGGCACCTACCGCGTGGCCGACGGCCGGGGCGGCGCCGGCACCGGCAACCAGCGCTTCGCGCCACTCAACTCCTGGCCCGACAACGGCAACCTCGACAAAGCCCGCCGCCTGCTGTGGCCCATCAAGAAAAAGTACGGCAACCAGATCAGTTGGGCCGACCTGATGATCCTGGCCGGCAACGTGGCCTATGAATCCATGGGCTTCAAGACCTTTGGCTTTGCCTTTGGCCGCGAAGACATCTGGCACCCCGAAAAAGACATTTACTGGGGTTCCGAGAGGAACTGGCTGCAAAAGAGCGGCGGCGAAGGCAGCCGCTACAGCGGCGAGCGCGACCTGGCCAACCCGCTGGCCGCGGTGATGATGGGCCTGATCTACGTCAACCCCGAAGGCGTGGACGGCAACCCCGACCCCCTGAAAACCGCCCACGACATGCGCGTGACCTTTGCCCGGATGGCCATGAACGACGAGGAAACCGTGGCCCTGACCGCCGGCGGCCACACCGTGGGCAAGGCGCACGGCAACGGCAATGCCGGCCATCTGGGCCCGGCCCCCGAAGGCGCCGACCTGGAAGAACAGGGCTTTGGCTGGATGAACCACCAGACCCGTGGCGTGGGCCGCGACACCGTGACCAGCGGCGTGGAAGGGGCCTGGACCACGAACCCAACAAAGTGGGACAACGGCTACTTCGCCATGCTGCTCAAGCACGAGTGGGAGCTGACCAAGAGCCCGGCCGGCGCCTGGCAGTGGAAGCCGGTCAACATCCGCCCCGAAGACATGCCGCCGGACGTGGAAGACCCGTCGCTGCGCACCATGCCGGTGATGACCGACGCCGACATGGCGCTGAAGGTGGACCCCGAGTACCGCAAGATCTCGGAACGCTTCGCCGCCGACCAGGCCTACTTTGACGACGTGTTCGCCCGCGCCTGGTTCAAGCTGACCCACCGCGACATGGGCCCCAAGGCCCGCTACATCGGCCCCGAAGTGCCGGCCGAAGACCTGATCTGGCAAGACCCGGTGCCCGCCGGCAAAACTAGCTACGACGTGGCGGCGGTGAAAGCCAAGATCGCGGCCGCCGGCCTGTCGGTGAGCGACAGGGTCGCCACCGCCTGGGACAGCGCCCGCACCTACCGCGGTTCCGACCACCGCGGCGGTGCCAACGGCGCGCGCATCCGCTTGGCCCCCCAGAAGGACTGGGCCGGCAACGAGCCCGACCGCCTGGCCCGGGTATTGGCGGTGTACGAGAAGATCGCCGCGGACACCGGCGCCAGCGTGGCCGACGTGATCGTGCTCGGCGGCAACCTGGGCATCGAGCAGGCCGCCCAGGCCGCCGGCGTGACCGTGACCGTGCCGTTTGCCCCCGGCCGTGGCGACGCCACCCAGGCGCAGACCGATGTGGAGTCCTTCGAGGTGCTGGAACCCCTGGCCGACGGCTTCCGCAACTGGCAAAAGCAGCACTACGTGGTCAAGCCCGAAGAAATGCTGCTGGACCGCGCCCAGCTCATGGGCCTGACCGCCCACGAGATGACGGTGCTGGTGGGGGGCATGCGCGTGCTGGGCACCAACCACGGCGGCACGAAGCACGGCGTGTTCACCGACCGCCCCGGCGCGCTGACCAACGACTTCTTCGTGAACCTGACCGACATGTCCTACAGCTGGAAGCCCACCGGCCGCAACAGCTACGACATCGTGGACCGGGCGACCGGTGCCACCCGGTTCACCGCCACCCGCGTGGACCTGGTGTTCGGCTCCAACTCCATCCTGCGCGCCTACGCCGAGGTGTACGCCCAGGACGACCACCGCGAACGGTTCGTGCACGACTTTGTCGCGGCCTGGACCAAGGTGATGAACGCCGACCGGTTCGACCTGACCGCCTGACCGCCCCCGCTGGCGTGGGCCTTCGGCCCTGGCGCACGGTGTGCGTCAGGGCCGTTTTGCTGCCACGGGCTCAGGGGTGGATGGCCACCTTCAGCACCCCGTCGCGCTGGTGGGCAAACAGGTCGTAAGCGGCCACGATGTCGTCCAGCCGGTACTGGTGGGTGACGAGCCGGCCCAGGTCCACCCGGCCCGAAGCCACCACGTTCATCAAGCGCCGCATGCGTTCCTTGCCACCCGGGCACAGGGCGGTGCGGATCTGGTGGTCGCCCAGGCCGGCGGCGAAGGCCGACAACGGGATCGTCAGGTCTTCGGAATACACCCCCAGGCTGGACAGGGTGCCGCCCGGTTTGAGCACCCGCAGCGCCGCCTCGAAGGTGGCCTGGACGCCCAGCGCCTCGATCGACGCGTCCACGCCCTTGCCGCCGGTGAGTTTCAGGATTTCGTCCACCACGTCGCAGCGCTGGAAGTTCAGCGTCACGTCGGCGCCCATCTGCTGGGCGATGCCCAGCCGGTGGTCGTTGCCGTCCACCGCGATGACGGTGGTGGCCCCCAGCAAGCGTGCGCCGGCGGTGGCGCACAGGCCGATCGGGCCTTGCGCAAACACCACCACCGTGTCGCCGATCTTGATGTTCGCGTTCTCCGCCCCCTTGAAGCCGGTGGACATGATGTCCGGGCACATCAGCACCTGTTCGTCGGTGAGCCCGTCGGGGATGGGGGCGAGGTTGGCCTGCGCGTCGGGCACCAGCACGTACTCGGCCTGGGTGCCGTCGATCAGGTTGCCGAAGCGCCAGCCGGCGGTGGCCTTGTAACCGTGGCAACCGCACAGGCCTTGCGGCACCAGGTAGCTGCCGTCCTGGGACGGGGCGCCATCCTGTGCGGCATAGCTGTTGAAGTTGGGACAAATGGCGCCGGCGATGACGCGCTGGCCCTCCTGGTAGCCCACCACGGCGCTGCCCAGCTTTTCGATCACGCCCACGGGTTCGTGGCCCACGGTCAGCCCCCGGGCCACCGGGTATTCGCCCTTGAGGATGTGCACGTCGGTGCCGCAGATCGTGGTGGTGGTGATGCGGATCAGCGCGTCGTTGGGGCCCACGTTGGGGATGGGCTTGTCGGCCAGTTCGATGCGGCCCGGCTCAACGAAGACAGCGGCTTTCATGGTTGGCGGCATGGGTCTCTCCTGCAAGGGTGGAACGAAGCGAGGTCCAGTGTGCTCACCCCTCGGTGACGGTGTCAACCTTGACCCCTGACCCCGCTAGACTGTTGACCCCACCCACGCCGTGTTCCGCCCATGCGACCGCCCCGCTCCCGCCCGCCCCGCGCCCCTGCGGCCACGCCCCACGCCTACCCGGAACACCTGCGCCCCGACATGGAAGCCCTGCCGCAGGTGCCCGGGGTGTACATCTTCCACGGCCAGGCGGCCGATTGGCCGGTGTACATCGGCAAAAGCGTGAACCTGCGCAGCCGCGTGCAGGCCCACCTGCGCAACCCGGACGAGGCCCGCATGCTGCAGCAGACCACCCGCATCAGCCACATCCCCACCGCGGGGGAAGTGGGCGCGCTGCTGCTGGAGGCCCGGCTCATCAAACAGCAGCAGCCGCTGTTCAACCAGAAGCTGCGGCGCAACCGGCAGTTGTGTGCGCTGCGCCTGGACGCCGACGACCGCCCGGTGGTGGTGCACGCCCAGGACATCGACTTTGCGACGACGCCGGGCCTGTTCGGCCTGTACGCCAGCCGCACCGCCGCCCTGGAAGGCCTGCGCCAGCTGGCGGACACCCACGCCCTGTGCTACGGCGCCCTGGGCCTGGAAAAACCCAGCCCGGGGCGCGGCTGCTTCCGCGCCATGCTGCGCCAGTGCGCGGGCGTGTGTTGCGGCCGGGAAAGCCCGCAGGCGCACGCCGCGCGCCTGCGCACGGCGCTGGAGGCGCTGCGCGTCAACTGCTGGCCCTACCCGGGCGCGGTCGGGCTGGTCGAGCGCCGGCCCACGGCCGAGGGCGCCTTCACCCAAATCCACGTGGTGCGCAACTGGTGCTACCTGGGGACAGTGGCCACGGCCGCCGAGGCCCAGGCCCTGACCACGGTGGCCGCCGGCTTCGACGCCGACGGCTACAAAATCCTCTGCCCGGCGCTGCTGGCGCAGCGGGTGGAGGTGCTGCCGTTGTGAACCACCCAGGCACTGTGCCGGCCAACGCGGCGGCGCGGCATCAGAGGCTGTTGCGCCAGTGCGCCAGGGTGCGCAGCAGGGCGCGGTTGACCTGCTCCAGCGGAAAGCCCGCCGCTTCGCACACGGCCGGCAGGCGCTGCACCTCGTCGAAACGCTCCAGCCGCTGGGCGATGTCGAAGTAGGGGAAGTACGGCCCGCTTTGGCGCAGCAGGGCGTCGGTCATGGGTTCGGACAGCGGCACCCGCCGCAGCGTGGTGGTCAGGGGCTCCTGGGTCAGGCGGTCGAGCCGCGAAAACAGCCCGGTGACGTAGATCTCGGTGGCCAGGTCGTGCTGCACGCCGGCGTCCATCAGGTGTTCCATGAGGCGGCCACGCAACACCATGGCCAGGCGCACCGGCAGCAGTTCGCGGTCGGCGGCGGCGCCGGGCATCAGCTCCAGCAGCCAGTCGCGCAGGCGGCGCTGGCCCAGCAGCATCAGCGCCTGGCGGATGGTGGTGACCTCGCGGCTGGCGCCGAACACCGGCGAATTGACCAGCCGCAGCATGCGGAAGGTCAGCACCGCGTCCTGGTGGATCAGGCGCTCGATCACCTCCATCGAGGCCTCGCGCATCAGCGCCTGCTGCACCCGCACCAGGGTGAGCTTGTCCACCGGCACGCCGTAGCGCGCGTGGTCGCGCAGCACGTCGTCCTCGGGCCAGCCGACCACGCCCCAGGCCTGGCGCTGGTCCAGCGCGTGGACGGCCAGGGTCCGCTGGCCCAGGTCGCGGTAGAGCTGGCCGCTGAGCAGCGGGCTGCGCCCCGCCTGGGCCAGGGCCTGCTGGGCCTGCACCACCTGTTCGGGCCACAGGTGCAGCAGGTAGCGGTGGACGCCGGGGCCGGTGGCGGGCAGGGGCCGGGCGCGGGCCAGGGGGGCGTCCTGCACCAGCCGGTGGCCCATGCGGTGGGCGCGGGCCACCGCCTCGGGCAGGCCGGGCGGGGGCGTGTCGCCAAAGTCGGGGATTTCCAGCCACAGGTTGTCGTGCGGGCTGACCACCAGCGCCTGGCGCAACAGGCTTTGCTCGACGAAGGACACCAGCAGGAACGGCGCCTGGTCGGACCAGGCGTTGGCCAGCAGCTCCAGCAGGTGCACCGCGTCCACCGAGTCCGGCGCCAGCGCGCGCACCCGCAGACGCACGCCGGTCAGCTGGCGCGAGGCGCCCCAGATGGGCTGGTAGGCAAAGGCGACGTGCTCAAGCAGGTTCAGTGACATACGTCACGCAATGTACTGGAAGAGCGAGAGCTTCTGCACCTGGGCGTAGGACTGCAGCGCGGCCTGCAGGCCCAGTTGCTGGTTCTGGAATTCGGAGATGCCTTTGACCATGTCCAGGTCGGTGAGGTTGGACAGTTGTTTCTCGTGGTCCACCCCGCGGTCCTGCAGCCGGGCTTCGAGGCTGTCGGCGCGGCGCAGGTATTCGCCCAGCCGGCCACGCACCAGCAGCAGGCGGTCCAGGCCGGTCTGGGTTTCCTCGTGCACGCGGCCCAGTTCCTGGGTGCGGTAGGTGCTGGAACCGTCGCTCTGCAAGGCCTTGATGGCGCGCTCCATGGAGGCGAACAGGTCGCCGGCCTCGCTGGGCTCGATCCGGAACTCGTCCCCGGGCGCCGCGGAACCGCTCAGGGTCAGCTGCACCCCGTCAAACTGCACCGTGCGGTTGCTGAAGCTGAGGGGTTGCCCCGGGGTGTGGGCACCGAGGTTGATGGGGGCAATCGCCGGCGCGGCGATGGGGGGCGTGACGTCTTTGGGCACCACCGCCACCTGCAATTCCAGGGTGCCGGGCGTGGTGGTGCTTTCGGCCACCGTCAGGGTGTAACGGCCCTGGGTGGTGGCACTGCCATCGAAGGGCAAGACCGCGCCGCTGGGTGGCACCGCAGGGGGTGGCTCGACGGGCAACAGGCTCCCCCCCGTCACCAGCACATTGCCGCTGACGTTGGCCACGGTGAAGGTGCCGTTGCCGGTGAGGTTGCGCATCAGCGCGTACTGGCCGTCCACCCGGTTGGGCAGCCCGGTTTCGGTGGCCGCGCCCTGGCCACCGATGGCCTGGAAGTCCACCCCGGGGTTGGTGCCGTAGACGTCGGCAAAGGGTTTGCCCAGGGTGTTGGTCACACCCAGCCCGCCGAACAGGGCGTTGCCCTCGCTGTCCTGGGCGTTGGCCAGGTTGAGCAACTGGTCGCGCAGCCCGCTCATTTCCTGGGCGATGCTGCGCCGGTCGGTGGCCGACAGCGCGGCGTTGCCGCCCTGCACCATCAGCTCCTTGAAGCGGTGCATCAGGTCCACCGCGTTGCCCAGGGTGCTTTCGGCCTGGACCAGCGACGAGCGCGAGCGCTCCAGCGCGCGCAGGTCGGCCTGCACCCGCGACAGGCGGTTGCCCTCGCGCTCGGCCAGGGTGGCGGCCACCGGGTCGTCGGTGGCGCGCAGCACCCGCTTGCCGGCCGAGAGCTTTTCCTGCGTCTGTGTCAGCTCGGCGGTGCGCTGGTTGATGCGGTTGAGGGTGGCGTCGTAGCTGTTGGCGGTGCTCACGCGGTAGAGGCTCATGGCGGCTCCTTATCGGCCAAAGGCCTGCAACAGGGTGTCGAAGGTGGACTGGATGGACTGCAGGTACTTGGCCGCGGCCTGGTAGGCCTGCTGGTACTGCAGCAGGCGGGCGGCCTCTTCGTCCAGGTTGACGCCGGACTGGTTGGCCCGTGCGGCCTCGGCCGCCTGCGCCACCTGGGTGGCAAACGTGGCCGCCGACTGGGCCGACTGGATGCTGGACGCCACCGCCGAGAACACCGGGATGTAGCCGTCGGACAGGGTGTAGCCGTCGAGCGCGTTGGCGTCGCGCAGCGCCAGCAGGGCCTGGCCGTTGCCGGTGTTCTGCGCCATCGACTCGCCGGCCACCGGCGGGCGCACGGTGAAGCGGTCACCTGCCGCCGGCACGCCACGCAGGGTCAGCTCGAACAGGCGGAAACCGCTGGGGTCTTCGACCCGGATCGGTTGGCCGGACACGAAATTGAACGGCCCGCTGGTGGTGGTCGTGGTGCCGTCGCTGGTTTCCAGGCTGTACTGGCCGTTGGCCCCGAAGGTGACGACGGTGTTGGCCCAGGCCGG